>JAGWPB010000034.1 GCA_028870665.1 Lysobacteraceae bacterium | reverse complement strand
CGGCCAGCCGCTCGGTCACCGTGATCGCGCCGATCTCGGTGACCGCGGCGACGATGCCCTCGCTCAGCGCGAAGCCGCGCGCGAGATCCTCGAGATCGCAGGGTGTGGCCATCATCACCACGTGCGCGATGCCGTTGAACAGCAGGGCCACGGGTGTCTCGGCGGCCAGCGCGTCGCGCACGCGCTCGCGGCGGTCGCCTTGGATGCGCTCGACCGTACGCGCGACCGCGCCGTCCGGCAGCGGCGCCGCGTCAGCCAGACTGGATGTAGGCATTGTCGTCGACCAGCGCGCGCTGATGGTTGCTGAACGTCTCATGGCGCTGCTGCCATTCGGACGGCTGCGTCACCCGCGTCACCTGCACCGCGGTCACCTTGTACTCCGGACAGTTGGTGGCCCAGTCGGAGTTTTCGGTGGTGATCACGTTGGCGCCCGATTCCGGGAAGTGGAAGGTGGTGTACACCACCCCCGGCTGCATGCGGCCGGAGATCCGCGCGTGCAGCACGGTATCGCCGGCACGGCTCTCCAGACCGACCCAGTCGCCGTCGGCGATGCCGCGCTCCTCGGCGTCGTGCGGATGGATCTCCAGCACGTCCTCGGAGTGCCAGGTCGAGTTGGCGGTGCGGCGCGTCTGTGCGCCGACGTTGTACTGGCTGAGGATGCGGCCGGTGGTCAGCAGCAGCGGGTGCCTGGCGTTGACGCGCTCGGACGTCGGCACGTACTCGGTGCGCAGGAAGCGGCCCTTGCCGCGCACGAAGGTGTCGACGTGCATCACCGGCGTGCCCTGGGGATGCTGATCGTTGCACGGCCACTGGATGCTGCCGAGACGATCGATCTTGGCGAAGCTGACGCCGGCGAAGGTGGGTGTCAGCGCGGCGATCTCGTCCATGATCTCGGACGGATGCCGGTAGTGCATCGGGTAGCCCATCGCATTGGCGATCAGCTGGGTGATCTCCCAGTCGGCGTAACCGCCCGGCGGTTGCATCACCTTGCGCACCGGCGAGACGCGGCGCTCGGCGTTGGTGAAGGTGCCGTCCTTCTCGAGGAACGACGAGCCGGGCAGGAACACGTGCGCGTACTTGGCGGTCTCGCAGAGGAACAGGTCCTGGACCACCACGCACTCCATCGCCGTCAGCGCGGCGGTGACGTGCCGGGTGTTGGGATCGGACTGCACGATGTCCTCGCCCTCGATGTACAGACCCTTGAACTCGCCGGCCAGCGCGGCCTCGAACATGTTGGGGATGCGCAGGCCCGGCTCGGCCAGCAGCGGCACGCCCCAGGCGCGCTCGAACTGCGCGCGCACGGCGTCGTCGCCGACGTGGCGGTAGCCCGGAAACTCGTGCGGGAACGAACCCATGTCGCAGGAGCCCTGCACGTTGTTCTGGCCGCGCAGCGGATTGACGCCGACGCCCTCGCGGCCGATGTTGCCGGTGGCCATGGCGAGATTGGCGATCGCCATCACCGCGGTCGAGCCCTGGCTGTGCTCGGTCACGCCGAGGCCGTAGTAGATCGCGGCGTTGCCGCCGCGGGCATACAGTCGCGCGGCGTCGCGCACCCGATCCGCCGGCACGCCGGTTTCGGCCTGCATCGCCTCCGGGCTGTGGCGCGGATCGGCGACGAAGGCGCGCCATTGCTCGAAGGCGTCCGGCTCGCAGCGCGCGGCGACGAAGGCCTCGTCGACCAGACCTTCGCTCACGATCACGTGGGCCAGCGAGTTGAGCACGGCGACGTTGGTGCCTGGGCGAAGCTTGAGATGGCAGTCGGCCTGCACATGCGCGCTGCGCACCAGGTCGATGCGGCGCGGATCGACGACGATGAGTTTTGCGCCGGCGCGCAGGCGACGCTTCATCGCCGAGGCGAACACCGGATGCGCGTCGGTCGGGTTGGCGCCGATCACCAGCATCACGTCGGTCGATTCGATCGAGTCGAAGTCCTGGGTGCCGGCCGATTCGCCCAGCGTCGACTTCAGGCCGTAGCCGGTCGGCGAATGGCAGACCCGCGCGCAGGTGTCGGTGTTGTTGTTGCCGAACGCCGCGCGCACCAGCTTCTGCACCAGGTAGGTTTCCTCGTTGCTGCAGCGCGAGGAGGTGATGCCGCCGATCGCATCGCGGCCGTAGCTGGACTGCAGGCGCCTGAACTCGGAGGCGACGTGGGCGATCGCCTCGTCCCATGACACGATGCGCCAGGGATCGCTGATCTTCGCGCGCAGCATCGGCTTGGTGATGCGCTCGGGGTGGGTGGCGTAGCCGATCGCGAAGCGGCCCTTGACGCAGCTGTGGCCGTGGTTGGCTTGGCCGTCCTTGTTGGGAACCATGCGCACGATCTGTTCGCCCTGCATCTCGGCGCGGAACGAGCAGCCGACGCCGCAGTAGGCGCAGGTGGTCACCACGCTGTGCTCGGCCTGGCCGTGCGCGATCAGCGATTTCTCGCTGAGCGTCGCGGTCGGGCAGGCCTGCACGCAGGCACCGCAGGAGACGCATTCGGAATCGAGGAAGCTCTGGTCCTGGCTGGCGGCGACCTTGGACTCGAAGCCGCGGCCCTGGATGGTCAGCGCGAAGGTGCCCTGCACCTCCTCGCAGGCGCGCACGCAGCGCGAGCAGACGATGCACTTGGACGCATCGAAGGTGAAGTAGGGGTTGGACTCGTCCTTGGCCACGAACAGCGGGTTGGCCCTGTATCTCTGTGATCGTTCCTGATCACCAGAATCACGAACCGGCCATCCCTCGCCGGACTCCCCAATTTTCATCTCGGGATAAACGTGATTCGCGCCGTCGTAGCCGTAGCGCACCTCGCGCAGGCCGACCACGCCGGCCATGTCCTGCAGCTCGCAGTGGCCGTTGGCCGGGCAGGTCAGGCAGTCCAGCGGATGGTCGGAGATGTACAGCTCCATCACCCCGCGGCGCAGGTCGGCCAGCTTCGTCGACTGGGTGGTGACCTGCATGCCGTCCTCGACCGGCGTGGTGCACGAGGCCGGGTAGCCCTTCCGGCCGGCGATCTCGACCAGGCACAGTCGGCAGGAGCCGAAGGCGTCCAGCATCTCGGTCGCGCAGAGCTTGGGGATCCTGATGCCGGCCAGCGCCGCCGCGCGCAGCACCGAAGTGCCTACCGGCACGTGCACCGACGCGCCGTCGATGGTCAGCGTGACCTGCTCGACGACCTTGGGAGCCGGGGTGCCGTAATCGATCTCGACGATGGACAGCATGCTGCAATCTCCTCGACCTCTGACTCCCGCTCCCTCCGCAACCTCGCGGCGGAGCGAGCCTGACTCCTTCTCACTTGACCCTCTCCCCCACCGGGGCCGTGGGGGATTCTCCTCCGTTACGTCGCCTTGCCCGTGGCCGGACGGCGGAAATCCTCGGGGTAATGGTCCAGCGCGCTCAGCACCGGAAACGGTGCCATGCCGCCCAGCGCGCACAGCGAGCCGCTGACCATGGTGTCGCACAGGTCGCGCAGCAGGGCCTCGTTCCTGTCGCGCTCGACGCCGGCGAGCATGCGATCGATCACCTCGACGCCGCGGGTCGAGCCGATGCGGCAGGGCGTGCACTTGCCGCAGGACTCGATCGCGCAGAATTCCATCGCGAAGCGCGCCTGCCGCGCCATGTCGACGCTGTCGTCGAACACCACCACGCCGCCGTGGCCGACCATGCCCTTGATCGCGGCGTAAGCCTCGTAATCGAGCGGAATGTCGAACTGCGAGGGCGGAATGTAGGCGCCCAGCGGCCCCCCGACCTGCGCGGTGCGTACCGGCCGGCCGCTCCGGGTGCCGCCGCCGAAATCCTCGATCAGCGCGCGCAGGGTGACGCCGAAAGCCTTCTCGATCAGCCCGCCGCGGCGCACGTTGCCGGCCAGCTGGATCGGCAGCGTGCCGCGCGAACGACCCATGCCGTAGCCCGCGTACCAGGCCGCGCCATGATCGAGTATCGCCGGCACGGTGGCCAGGGTGACCAGGTTGTTGATCACCGTGGGCTTGCCGAACAGGCCCTTGATCGCCGGCAGCGGCGGCTTGAAGCGCACCATGCCGCGCTTGCCTTCGAGGCTCTCCAGCAGCGAAGTCTCCTCGCCGCAGATGTAGGCGCCGGCGCCGAGGCGCGCCTCGAGATGGAAGCGCCGGCCGCTGCCCAGCACGTCGTCGCCCAGCAGGCCGCCGGCGCGGGCTGCGGCGAGCGCGGCGCTGAAGATGCGCCAGGCATCGGGGTATTCGCTGCGGATGTAGACGTAGCCCATGGTCGCGCCGACGGCGAGGCCGGCGATGATCATGCCCTCGATCAGCGCGAACGGGTCGCCTTCCAGCAGCATGCGGTCGGCGAAGGTGCCGGAGTCGCCCTCGTCGGCGTTGCAGACGATGTACTTCTGGTCGGCCTGCGCCGCCTGCGCGGTCTTCCACTTGATGCCGGCCGGGAACGCTGCGCCGCCGCGCCCGCGCAGGCCGGACTCGGTCAGCGTGCGCACGATCGCGTCAGGACTCAGCGCCAGGGCGTTGGCAAGCCCGCGCAGACCGCCATGGGCGCGGTAATCGGCGAGGTCCAGCGGATCGACCACGCCGCAGCGGGCGAAGGTCAGCCGTTCCTGGCGCTTGAGTTCGGGGATGTCCTCGACCGGGCCCAGCCGCAGCGCGTGCGGCTGACCGCCGAGGAAGCCGGCGTCGAACAGCGCGGTCACGTCGCCGGCCTGCACCGGGCCGTAGCCGATGCGTCCGGTCGCGGTCACGACCTCGACCAGCGGCTCGAGCCAGAACAGCCCGCGCGAGCCGTTGCGCACGATCCTGACGGCGAGATTGCGGCGCGCGGCCTCGGCGCTGATCGCCGCGGCGATACGCTCGGCGCCCAGCGCCTTGGCGGTGGCGTCGCGAGGGACATAGACGGTGACGGGTTCGCTCATGCCTTGCGCGCCTCGGCGATCAGCGCATCGAAACGCTGCGGGGTGACCCGCGCGTGCAGTTCGCCGTCGAGCAGCAGCGACGGCCCGCAGGCGCAGTTGCCCAGGCAGTACACCGGCTCCAGCGTCACCGCGCCGTCGGCGCTGGTGCCGTGGAAATCGGTGCCGAGGGCGCGCCTGGCGTGTTCCTCCAGCGCCGTCGCACCGAGCGCCTGGCAGGCCTCGGCGCGGCACAGGTGCAGCACATGGCGCCCCGGCGGCTCGCGGCGGAACCAGTGGTAGAAGCTGAGCACGCCGTGCACCTCGGCGCGGCTGAGATTGAGCGCGTGCGCGATCGGGCCGACGGCGCCGTCGGGTACGTAACCCACGGCGTCCTGCACGGCGTGCAGGATCGGCAGCAGGGCGCCCGGCTGCTGCTGCAGCCGGACGATCACCTCGCGCACGACCGCGCCCTGCTCGGGCGGCAGCGCGGGCACGACGCCGCCGTGCGGAGGGGCGGTACGTGCGCGAGACTCCTTCATTGCGACTTCCTCAAAACAAGGCCGCGGCCTTCTCGATCGCGATATAGAGCCCGATCAGAAAGGGAACGCCGACGGCGAGCCAGGCAAGAATCCCGACGCCGCCGAAGGCACCGCGCGCGGCCGTGGCCGCATCGACCGCGGCGCCGCCCTGGGCCTCGTGTTGCAGCGCCTGTTCACGGGCGAGCTCCTCATCGGTCATGTAGACCGACTCCTTGACCGGCTTGACCAGCGCATTGCAAAGCAGACCGCCCAGCAGCAGCACCGCCATCAGGTACAGCGTGATGTCATAGATGCGGTCATGCGCGACGCCTGCGGCGATCTGCGCCTGCCTGATCGCCGCGATCAGGAACGGACCGACGATGCCGGCCACCGACCATGCCGTGAGCAGGCGACCGTGGATCGCACCCACCATCTGGGTTCCGAAGATGTCCGACAGATAGGCCGGAATGGTCGAGAAGCCGCCGCCGTACATGGTCAGGATGATACAGATTGAGGCGACGAACATTCCCGCCATGCCGAGATGACCCCAGGTGGGCAGCAGCACGTAGAGGATGATGCCGAGTACGAAGAACGTCAGGTAGGTGCG
The DNA here is from genome assembly GCA_028870665.1 of Lysobacteraceae bacterium. Taxonomy (GTDB): domain Bacteria; phylum Pseudomonadota; class Gammaproteobacteria; order Xanthomonadales; family Rhodanobacteraceae; genus Metallibacterium. The sequence goes on along the minus strand of JAGWPB010000034.1, from coordinate 22,028 downwards.
CTTGCGGCCCAGGTAATCGGAGAGCGCGGCCCAGAACAGGCGCCCCAGACTGTTGAACAGGCTGATCAGGCCGACCAGGCCGGCGGCGGCGGCGACGATGGCGGCCTTTTGCGTTGCGCTGAGCGCGGTGATGGAATCGACCCCGATCAGCTTCGCCCCGAACACATCCTGCAGCATCGGACTGGCCATCGAGATCACCGCGATGCCGGCCGTGACATTCAGGCAGAGTACGCCCCAGATCAGCCAGAACTGCGGGGTTTTCCACGCCCTGCCGAGATGTACATGTCGCCGCGTCTTCATGCTCTTGCCGTCGTCCGCGGGCGGTGTCCAGCCGGCGGGATGCCAGCCGTTGGGTGGAACGCGAAACCCGAAGGCACCCGCCGACATCGCCAGCAGGTAGATCACGCCCATCACCATCAGGGTTGGCGCCACGCCCTGCGGGCTGCCGGCGCCGAAGTGCTTCATCAGGGCGACCGCCAGGGGCGCGCCGATCATCGCGCCACCCCCGTAGCCCATGATGGCGAAACCGGTCGCCATGCCGCGACGATCGGGGAACCACTTGATCAGAGTTGATACCGGCGTGATGTAGCCGAGCCCCTGGCCGATGCCGCCAATGAAGCCGCAGCCGAGGTAAACCAGCCACAGCTGATGGATCGACACACCGATCCCGCCGAGGATCAGTCCGCCGCCCCAGCACAGGGCCGCGATGAAGCCGGCCTTGCGCGGCCCCGCATGTTCCAGCCACCCGCCCCAGAGGAAGGCGGAGATGCCGAGCATGGCGATGAAGGTCTCGAAGATATGGGTGACTTGCGCCACCGACCAGTTGCAGCTGGTCGAGGTCAGGGCGCCAAAGAATCCGATGGCGTTGCAACTGAGTGCGCCCGATCCACCCAGCAGCTTGCTCATCGGCAGCCAGAACACCGAGAAGCCATAGGCCATGCCGATGCACAGGTGGATTGCGAGTGCGGCTGGCGGTACCAGCCAGCGGTTGAAGTTGGGGCCGGCGACGGTGCGGTCTCTGGACAGCAGACCTGCATTGCCAGCCCCACGCGACGCGACGTCGGTTGCCACGCTTGCCATAGGTCCTCCCCCGAAAGCGTTGATTGGACAACGATGAGAACAGGCTGTGCCGTACATATGCACAGCCGTCGATCATAGGCAGGCCTCGCGACTGTACTACCCGACCTTCGTCGATCAATAGGCTATAAAGAGCCATTGAGAGTGGTCGTCGATTCGACGTTGGCGGAGGCGGACATGTTCGAGGTCCACATCGGCACCCACATGACGGTGAGCCGCGGCGAGGACAGCCAGCTGACCCCGCAGCTGCTGGGGCTGCTGATCGGCGTGCACGAGTCGGGCTCGATCGCGCAGGCCGCCGCGCGCGCGGGGCTGTCCTATCGCTATGCCTGGGGCCTGCTGCGCGACGGCCAGCGCCTGTTCGGCACGCCGCTGGTGCGTCCCTCGCGCGGGCGCGGTGCCCGTCTGAGCGCGCTCGGCGAGCGGCTGGTCTGGGCCGACCGGCGCGTGACGGCGCGGCTGTCACCGCTGCTGGAGAGCCTGGCCACCGAGATCGAAGCCGAGCTCGAGCGCGCGATTTCCAGCGAGCGCTCGATTCTGCGCCTGCAGGCCAGCCACGGCTTCGGCGTCGAGACGCTGCGCCACTTTCTGGCGCGCGAGCAGATTCCGCTCGATCTGAAGTACCGCAGCACCCGGGAAGGCCTGGGCGCGCTCGCGACGGGTGGCTGCGAGCTGGCCGGCTTCAATGTGCCGATCGGGGCGCTTGAGAACGCCGCGCTGGACAACTACCGGCCCTGGCTGCTGCCGGAGCGTCATCGCGTGGCCCATCTCGCCACACGACGCCAGGGCCTGATCGTGGAGCGCGGCAATCCGCTCCGGATCGGCGCCTTGCCGGACCTGTGCCGCGAAGGTGTGCACTTCGTCAATCGCCAGCCGGGATCGAGCACGCGCATGCTGTTCGATCTGCTCGTGCAGCGTGCCGCGCTGGCGCCCGCCGACATCACCGGCTACGACAGTTACGAATACACCCATCCAGCAGTGGCGGCTTATGTCGCCAGCGGCATGGCCCATGCCGGCTTCGGGCTGGAGACTCCTGCACGCCGCTTCGGGCTCGACTTCGTGCCGATGGTGACCGAACGCTACTTCCTGCTCGGCGACGCTTCGGTGCTCGAGTCAGCGGTGATGCGCGACGTGCTGGCGATCATGCGCGACGACGCCTTTCGCCAGGCCGTCAACGCCTTGCCGGGCTACGACGCCAGCTTCTGCGGACAAGTGCAGACGTTGCCGCAGGCGTTTGCGGCTTTTGCCGGGTGATCATCGAGCCGGGCGGCTTCGAGGGATGGCGGATCCGCCCGACGCACGGGCGCCGTGCGGATCGGTCGGCGAACTTTCGCGTCGTCCAGGCCCCGCTTTCCCCCAAGGCCTGGGCGACGCGAGGGGGCGGTACGGTTCCGGTCGCAGCCCGACCGATCGAGCAGCAGACTCCATTAGAACGCGTACTTCGCCGACGCCCCGATTCCGTAGTCCGGACTGCCGTTGGAGAAGCCGCTCAGCACATAGCCCTGCAGCGACCACGCGGTATCGACCTTGTGGTTGTAATAGAGCGTCGCCTCGCGCCGCGAATAGCCCGCCGTCGACGGCCGCTGCTGATAGAAGAAGTACAGGCCGGCACTGTCGTCCGCGTCCATCTTGTAGTTGACGCCGGCGTTGGCCAACCAGACGTTGCGCAACTGGATGTAGGTCGAACTGCCGAGGTCGGTGTAGCCGACGCCGCCAAACGCGGTCCAGGCATCACCGAAGCCCTTGTACGCATCGACTTCGGCGCCGTAGTCGTTCTGGCCGGTGCCGAGGCCCTTGTTGGCGTCGGCCGTGCCGAACTTGACGCGTCCGGTCAGGTCGAGACCGAACTGCGACGCGGTGTCGTTGACGAGATGGTAGGTCGCCTGCGCGGTGACGTCACCGAGTCCCGAGGCGGTCCCTGAAGTCGTCGTGCCTCCAGTCCCGAGCAACCGGCCGAGGCCGCGGCCCAGCGGGTTGTTGTTCTTGATGATGCCGATACCCGGAATCACGTTGGGCGGTCCGGATACCCGGATCCACGGCACGGTCACGCGAAACGACCAGGCCTGGCCGCTGTAGCCCGCCGTGAACGGGACATCCCAGATCGTCGTGCTGGTGGGCTGGCCATACGTGCCGCTGCTGTAATCGAAACCCGAGCTGGCGTAGAACGTGCCGCTGTCGGCAGCGTGGACCAGCGGGACAGCCAGCGCGGTCAGCGCCAGGGCACACGAAAGGCGCAGCAGTCGATTTCTCTGCATGAAGTTGCTCCGGTTGGCGAAGAGAGCCGGGCGGGCACACTCGGCCCGCCCGGTGGGGCTGTTGCGAGAACGCGGACGATCAGCCGCCGCCGCCGATGCCGACGTGCACCGGAATATTCGGCCGCACCACGGCGGGCACGTTCGGCCGCTGCGGCAGATTCACGCGTGCCGGCAACGTGGCATGCAGCGACGCATTGGCGGCCGCGTTGGCGGACGCATCGGTGCCCGTGCCGACACTGCCATGCACGCCCGCCTGGCCGTGCATGCCGGCCTGACTGTTGCCGGTTTCGGAGGCACTGACCAGGTCGCCCAGCTTGAAGCCGAGGCCGTTGGCGATCTGGCCCCAGCCCCGGCCCTGCTGGCGCATCGCCAGCACGCCGTGGAGTGGAACGGAGCCGTTGGCACTCGTCAGCACCCCTCCGTTCAACGCCGCCTCGATCTGTTGTGGTGTCGGGTTGGTGATGCCGTTCTTGGCGAGTTCGGCCTTGGCCAGCGACAGCGCGATGTTGACCTCGCCGTAGCCCATGGCCTTGGTGGTGGGGGTGATGGTGGTCTGGGTCAGCGCGCCGGCGGCATCGGTCGAGGTGAGCACGAACGCCGAGCCCGAGCGCAGACCGGCGACGAGGGCGGCGGCGTTGCTCTGCGAACCCGCGAAATCCGCATAGCGGGTCGCAAGATGCGCCGTCTCGTTGGATGTCGCGCCGACAGAAGCGCCTGCATGCGTGGGGTTGCCGGCAATCGCGGGAGTCGCCGCAAGGGTTCCCAGTGCCAGAGCGCATGCAACAGTCAGTGTACGAGAGCGGGTTTTCATAGGGATCTCCACGTAAGCCAAGGGGGGCTAGCGAGTTCCGTACTGCGCCACCGCTCCGATCGGGCCGCTCGCTGCGGTCCGGGGTGGCGCTCGCACACAGCTACCAAGCGGGTGGTTCCGGGGGCAAGCGTACGGAGCGAAAGCGTTAGGAATTCGTTCACCGGGCGGTGGCATGGTGTTCAGGTTGCCCGGCAGCCCCCAACCCACGAACGAAGCCGAGGCGTCGGGAGCGGGAATCGCGGCGGGCAATGGGTGCGTGACTGATCCGCCTATACTTGTCCCGTCTCGGGAATGGGTTGTTGCCGGCGCGGTGGCTCCTTCCTGACGTCGCAGAGGATCCGGTTTCGATGCGAATCCGGATGTGTGCAACGGCACCTCCGAGCGCATGCCCGGAGTGACACCGCATCCTCACCCCCGCAAGCCGGACCACACGGGCGCCGTGGTCAGCCCCTTGTTGCCCAGATCGGATCCCGTCATGGACATCTTCAAGAGCTTTACCGCCGAGGTCGCGCACCGCCTGCCGAACGTGCCGCCGGGACACAAGTGCGCGCGCCTGCATGGCCATTCGATCCGCATCGAAATCCGCGTCAGCGGCGAACCCGATCCGGTACGGGGCTGGGTTTGCGATTTCGCGGACCTGAAGGCCGCGTTCGGCCCGCTCCACGAGCAACTCGACCATCACTATCTGAATGAGATCCCGGGACTCGAAAATCCGACCAGCGAGGTGATCGCGCGCTGGATCTGGGAACGCCTGGCGCCGATGCTTCCCGGCCTGTCCGAGGTGATCGTGCACGAGACCTGCACCGCGGGTGCGCGTTATCGCGGTGACTGATCTGATGCGGCGCAATGCCGGCTGATTGGGTTTCAGTAGCCGTATGGATACATGAAATCAACCAGTTGAAGACGTTCTGTTCGAACACTCAGCGCCGTTCGTCGGATTTATGTTGCGTCGCAACATCATCGCGCTCATCATGCTCACCACCCCCGATCCACCAGAGGATGACCCCATGAACATGTCCTGGACCCACCCCGCATTTGATTACAGCCGCCAGCTGGCCGAATCTGCCGCCAAGGCGCAGGGCTATGGCCTCGAGCTGGCCGAGCAGATGTTCGCGCTGCAGCTGAAGTCCGCCGAGCAGCAGGTCGCCCGCATCGGCAGTCTGACTCGCGAAGCATTGGCCGTGCGCGATGCCGCCAGCGCCAACCAGCTGTGGAGCCGCAGCGTCGAAGCGGCGCGTGCGCACACCGCCGATCTGGCCGCGACCCAGCAGGAGGCCGCCGAGGCCGCACTGAAGAGCGCCACGGCGTTCGGTGACCTGGCGCGCAAGCAGTTCGAAGCCGCGCAGACCACTTGGGCCGCTGCCCAGGCCTGATCGACCGCTCCCCCGCGCGCCGTCGCCTCCCCCCTTGGCGGCCGCGCGCACCCTGCGCCGGGACCGAGCTTGCTCCGTCCCGGCGTTTTTTCGTGCCGCTTGCGCGTGCTGCGACAGTCTGTCGCACGATCGGTGTCGAGGTTGTTTGCGCAACTCGGCCTGGCTGTCGCCTGCCCCCGTCACCGCGAGCCGGCGGCTCCGGAGCCGTCGTGCGGACGCGCTGGCCGTGCCTGCCAGGCCGTGTCCGCCGCGGCCTGGAGCGCGCGCCATTTCGCGAATTCCTGCGGCCACGCGGCACCGACACCGTCTTGCTGCCGCAAACGGGTGGATGCTATCCTTTTCAAGCTAGGCGACACGGTTTGCTGGCCGTCCGGCCGGCGCGAACGCCGCGCGGAGCGACCTATGCGCAATTCCATCGCGCACGGACGAAGCGTGGCGCTGCGCATGGTTGCCTTGCAGCTCACGGCAACGGGGCTGCTGGCGTTTGCATTGTCGTTGCACGGTATGCGGTCGGCTCTGGCCGCCGCGGTGGGCGGCGCTGCGGTTGCGCTGGGGAATGCGCTGTTTGCCTTGCGTCTGTTCGGGGCCGGGCCGGCTCCGGTGCGCAGGCCGCTGCAGGCGGCCTACGTGGCGGAGGCGCTGAAGTGGGCTTGGCTGGTGGCGGTACTTTATCTCGCCATCGCCGTGTGGAGGCTCGACTTCCTGCCGCTGATCGCCGGTGTGCTCTTGGCCCAGTTTGCGTTCTGGCTTGCTCTCGTCGTTTTCAGGTGACCCGATGGCAGAATCCGCCGAACAAGCCGCTGGCGGCGGCATGACGGAATACATCCACCACCATCTGCACAACCTGCAATGGCACGTGGGGTCGGGGGTGTTCTCGGTCATCAACATCGACACCGTGGCGGTCACACTGCTGCTGCTGGCTGTGTTCCTGGGCGTGTTCATCACCGCCGCGCGGCGGGCGAGCGCCGGCGTGCCCGGGCGCTTCCAGGCATTCGTCGAGATGGTCGTCGTCGGCGTCGACGAGCTGGTGCGCGAGACCTTTCACGGCTCCAGCAAGCTGATCGCACCGCTCTCGCTGACCATTTTCGTGCTGGTGTTCATGATGAATTTCATGGACCTGGTTCCGGTGGATCTGTTGCCCTGGCTGGGCCGCGCCTCGGGATTGCCTTACCTGCGCGTGGTGCCGACGGCCGACCTCAATACCACCCTGGGCATGGCCCTGACCGTATTCCTGCTGATCCAGTATTTCGGCCTCAAGCACAAGGGGCCGGGACTGTTTTTCAAGGAGATGTTCACCGCGCCGTTTCACGCGCATGGCTTCATGGCCATCCTGCTGGCACCGGTCAACCTGCTGCTGCGGCTGATCGAGGAGGCGGTGCGACCGGTCTCCCTGAGCCTGCGACTGTTCGGCAACATGTATGCGGGCGAGCTGATCTTCATCCTGATCGCGGTGATGACCCTGGGGGCCGGCCTGGCGCATGGCATGACCTATGTGATGGGGCCCGTCCAGGGGATGGCCGATTTCGTCTGGACGGTCTTTCACATTCTGATCATCACCCTGCAAGCCTTCATTTTCATGATGCTGACCGTGGTCTATCTGAGCATGGCGGCGGAACACCACTGAGTTTCACCCAACGATCTGAATTCTCACTACGGAGAGCACCATGGAGCACGTCACTTCGATCGCCAATGTCATGGGCATGACCATGATCGCCGCCGGCCTGCTGATCGGCCTGGGCGCACTTGGGGCCGCCATCGGTTTCGGCATTCTCGGCGGGAAATTTCTCGAAGGAGCATCGCGTCAGCCCGAGTTGACGCCGATGCTGCAGGTCAAGATGTTCATCGTTGCCGGTCTGCTCGACGCGATTCCGATGATCGGCGTGGCGATCGGGCTGCTGCTGATTTTCGCGAATCCCTTCCTGTCGCAGCTGGCCAAGTAAACCATTGGCGCATCGCTTGAAACATGGCCTCGAAGCAGTAGGGAACTCGCGATGAACATCAACCTGACCTTGATCATCCAGGCCCTGGCGTTTTTCGCCACGGTGCTGCTGGTGATGAAGTACGGCTGGCCGCACATCATGGCCGCCATCGAGGATCGCCAGAAGAAGATCGCCGAGGGCCTCGCTGCGGCCGAGCGCGCGCGCGCCGAACTGAAGGACGCCGACGCCCGCGTCGCGGTCGAGATCAGGCAGGCGCGCCAGCAGGCGGCCGAGATCATCGATCGCGCGCAGCAGCAGGCCCATCAGCTGCTCGACCAGGCGCGCGAGGATGCGGTCGCCGAGTTGAATCGCCAGAAGGCGGCGGCGCAGGCCGAGATCGCCAGCATGGCGCAGCGTGCGCGCGAGGATCTGCGCGATCAGGTGGCGAAGCTCGCCATGCAGGGTGCGGCGAAAATCCTGCAGCGCGAGATCGACCCGGCCGCCCATCGCATGCTGCTCGATCAGTTGGCGACCGAGATCTGACCATGGCGCAGGCGCTCACCCTTGCACGACCCTATGCGCGCGCCGCCTTCGCGACGGCACGGGCTGCCGGGCAGATCGCCGAGTGGTCGCGCGGCTTCGCGTTCGCCACCGCGGCCGCGGCCGATCCGCAGGTGGTCGTGCTCAGCGGCGATCCGCGCGTGGGCGCGGGCGAACTCGCCGAGCTGCACCGCGCGCCGGACGCACCGGCCGACGGTGCGTTTGCGCGCTTCCTGCGCGTGCTCGCCGATGCCCGCCGGCTCGACCTGATGGTCGAGGTGGCGGCTCTTTACGAGGAGCTGAAGCTCGAGGCCGACGCCACGCTCAAGGTCACCGTCACCAGCGCGATGGCGCTGGATGCCGCTGAGCAGGAGCAGCTGCGGGCCGCGCTTCAACGCCGTTTTTCGCGAGCGATCGAGATGACCATCCGCCAGGATCCCGCGCTGCTCGGCGGCGTGATCGTGGACGCCGGCGACGAGGTGATCGACGGCTCCGCGCGCGGCCGCCTCGAGCGCCTGACCGGCGCGCTGCAGCACTGATTTGACCGACTTCAATCCGACCGCCCGCTGCTGACGCACGGGCCTCACGGGAACCGACCATGTCCAGTACCACGCTCAACCCGTCCGAGATCAGCGAGCTGATCAAGTCCCGCATCGAGCAGTTCAAGCTCGGCGTGGTGGCACGCAACGAAGGCACGCTGATCAGCGTGTCGGACGGCATCGTCCGCATCCATGGCCTGGCCGATGTGATGCAGGGCGAGATGATCGAACTGCCGGGCGATACCTTCGCGCTGGCGCTGAACCTCGAGCGCGACTCGGTCGGCGCGGTGGTGCTGGGCGACTACGAGCACCTGCGCGAAGGCGATACCGCCAAGACCACCGGACGCATCCTCGAGGTGCCGGTGGGCGAGGGCCTGCTCGGCCGCGTCGTCGACGCGCTGGGCAACCCGATCGACGCCAAGGGACCGATCCAGGCCCAGGGTCGCAGCCCGATCGAGAAGGTCGCGCCCGGCGTGATCTGGCGCAAGTCGGTCAGCCAGCCGGTGCAGACCGGCTACAAATCGGTCGACGCCATGATCCCGATCGGCCGCGGCCAGCGCGAGCTGATCATCGGCGACCGCCAGACCGGCAAGACCGCGCTGGCGATCGACACCATCATCAGCCAGAAGGGTTCCGGCGTCCGCTGCATCTACGTCGCCATCGGCCAGAAGCTGAGCTCGGTCGCCAGCGTGGTGCGCAAGCTGGAAGAGCACGGCGCGCTGGCGCACACCATCGTGGTCGTGGCCGCGGCTTCCGAGTCGGCGGCGATGCAGTACGTCGCCCCCTACGCCGGCTGCGCGATGGGCGAGTATTTCCGCGATCGCGGCGAAGACGCGCTGATCATCTATGACGATCTCACCAAGCAGGCCTGGGCCTATCGCCAGATCTCGCTGCTGCTGAAACGGCCGCCGGGCCGCGAGGCGTATCCGGGCGACGTGTTCTACCTGCACTCGCGCCTGCTCGAGCGTGCCGCGCGCGTCAACGAGGACTACGTCGCCCGGCATACCGACGGCAAGGTCAGCGGCAAGACCGGCTCGCTGACCGCGCTGCCGATCATCGAGACCCAGGCCGGCGACGTCTCCGCGTTCGTTCCGACCAACGTGATCTCGATCACCGACGGTCAGATTTTCCTCGAGACCGACCTGTTCAATGCGGGCATCCGTCCGGCGGTCAACGCCGGCGTCTCGGTGTCGCGTGTCGGCGGCGCCGCGCAGACCAAGGTGATCAAGAAATTGTCCGGCGGCGTCAAGCTGGCACTGGCGCAGTACCGCGAACTGGCGGCGTTCGCACAGTTCGCCTCCGACCTCGACGCCACCACCCGCGCCCAGCTCGAGCGCGGCCAGCGCGTCACCGAGCTGATGAAGCAGAAACAGTACGCGCCGCTGTCGATCGCCGAGATGGCCGTGTCGCTTTACGCCGCCGAGAAGGGCTATCTGGACGACCTCAAGATCGCCGACATTCTGCCGTTCGAGCGCGCGTTGCACCTGTACATGCTGCAAAACCACGGCGAGCTGATGCAGCAGATCCTTGCCACCGGCGACTGGAACGATGGCATCGAGGCCACCTTCAAGAAGGCGCTCGAGGAGTTCAAGAAGACCGGCAGCTGGTAAGAGAGCCGGGACTCGGGACTCGGGACTGGGGACTCGCAAAGGCGGGTTCCGCGGTTTCGGGATCGAGGCCCGCAGCAGATCCGACCGGAATACCGGCGATTCGGCTCAACCCCGGGTCCCGGGTCCCGGGTCCCGAGTCCCGAGGTTTTCAGACGTGGCCAACGCACGAGAAATCCGCACCAAGATCAAGAGCGTGCAGAACACCCGCAAGGTGACCCGCGCGCTGGAAATGGTCTCGGCCTCGAAGATCCGCAAGGCGCAGGAACTGATGCGCGCCTCGCGTCCCTATGCGCGGCTGATGCGCCAGGTGATCGGCCACATCGCGCGCGTCAATACCGACTACAGACACCCCTTCATGGCCGCGCGCGCCGAGGTCCGGCGCGTCGGCTACCTGGTGATCTCCACCGATCGCGGTCTCTGCGGCGGCCTCAATGCCAACCTGTTCCGCAAGATGCTGGCCGAGATCCGCGCCTGGCAGGGCCAGGGCGTCGAGGTCGAGGTGGTGGCGATCGGCCAGAAGGCCATGCAACTGTTCCGCCGCATCAAGGGCGTGACCCTGACCGCCTCGGCGAGCCATCTCGGCGAGCGGCCGCACGTCGAGCAGCTGGTCGGCGTGATCAAGGTCATGCTCGACGCCTACAGCGCGGGCCGCGTCGATCGAGTGCAGCTTTGCTACAACGATTTCGTCAACACCATGACCCAGAACCCCACCAGCGAAATCCTGCTGCCGCTGCAACCCGGCAGCGATCTGGCGGTGACGCATGACTGGGACTACCTCTACGAACCGGACGCGCCGAGCGTGCTCGACCCGGTGCTCAAGCGCTACGTCGAGTCACTGGTCTACCAGGCGGCCCTGGAAAACCTGGCCAGCGAGCAGGCGGCGCGCATGGTCGCGATGAAGGGCGCCTCCGACAACGCCACCAAGCTGATCGACACCCTGACGCTGATCTACAACAAGGCGCGGCAGGCGGCGATCACCCAGGAAATCTCGGAAATCGTCAGCGGTGCGGCGGCGGTTTGAGCGAACAGCATGGGGTCCGCGAAGAACGCCAAGAACGCGAAGCAGGCTGTGAATGTTGCTTGGATATTTTTTGCGCTTTTCGCGTCCTTCGCGGACGACAGAATTTGATTTTTCGAGGAAACACAGATGAATAGCCAGCTGACGAATACCCAGGCGACCGGACACCAGGGCAAAGTGGTCCAGATCATCGGCGCGGTCGTGGACGTGGAGTTCCCGCGCGAACAGGTGCCGAAGGTGTATGACGCGCTGAAGATCGCCGATACCGCGATCACCCTCGAGGTGCAGCAGCAGCTCGGTGACGGCGTGGTGCGCACCATCGCACTGGGCTCGACCGACGGCCTCCGGCGCGGTCTGGTCGCCACCAATACCGGCGAGGGCATCAAGGTGCCGGTCGGCAAGGGTACGCTGGGGCGCATCCTCGACGTGCTCGGCAGCCCGATCGACGAGGCCGGCCCGGTGCCGGCCGAGGATCACTGGGTGATCCATCGCGCCGCGCCGCCCTATGACGAGCAGGCGGCCAGCAACGAACTGCTGGAAACCGGCATCAAGGTGATCGACCTGGTGTGTCCCTTTGCCAAGGGCGGCAAGGTCGGCCTGTTCGGCGGCGCCGGCGTCGGCAAGACCGTCAACATGATGGAACTGATCAACAACATCGCCAAGGAGCACGCGGGTCTGTCGGTGTTCGCCGGCGTCGGCGAGCGCACCCGCGAAGGCAACGACTTCTACCACGAGATGAAGGACTCCAACGTCCTCGACAAGGTGGCGATGGTCTACGGCCAGATGAACGAGCCGCCGGGCAACCGCCTGCGCGTGGCGCTGACCGGACTGACCCTGGCCGAATACTTCCGCGACACCAAGGACGCCAGCGGCAAGGGTCGCGACGTGCTGCTGTTCATCGACAACATCTACCGCTACACGCTGGCCGGCACCGAAGTGTCCGCGCTGCTCGGACGCATGCCGTCCGCAGTGGGCTACCAGCCGACGCTGGCCGAGGAAATGGGTGTGCTGCAGGAGCGCATCACCTCGACCAAGACCGGCTCGATCACCTCGATCCAGGCCGTGTACGTGCCGGCGGACGATTACACCGATCCGTCGCCGGCGACCACGTTCGCGCATCTGGACTCGACCGTGGCGCTGTCGCGCGACATCGCATCCCTGGGCATCTATCCGGCCGTGGATCCGTTGGCTTCCACGAGCCGCCAGCTCGATCCCAACGTGATCGGCGTCGAGCACTACGAGACCGCGCGCCGCGTGCAGGGCACCTTGCAGCGCTACAAGGAATTGAAAGACATCATCGCGATTCTTGGCATGGACGAGCTCTCCGAAGAGGACAAGGCCACCGTCAGTCGCGCGCGCAAGGTCGAGCGCTTCTTCTCGCAGCCCTTCCACGTCGCCGAGGTGTTCACCGGCTCGCCCGGCAAGTACGTGTCGCTGAAGGAGACCATCCGCGGCTTCAAGATGATCGTCGACGGCGAGTGCGACCACCTGCCCGAGCAGGCGTTCTACATGGTCGGCGGCATCGACGAGGCGTTCAAGAAGGCCGAAGAGATGGGCGCCAAGAAGGCGGCGTGAAACCGGAAGCTGGGAGCGGCAAGCAGGAAGCAGGAAGCAGGGCGTTGGAAAGGCGGGCGGCGATCCTGAGCCGAGCGCAGGATCTTCCCCACGGACGGCAGGCCACGGCCCCGATGCACGGACCTGGCGGCGCCGAGGGGGTCGTGCGCGGCAGGCGGATCCGGGACTGGACGGGCACGGTGGTCGGTGTCCGGAGTTCCCCCGCTCCTCACTGGCAGTGATGAAGCGAACAAGGCGAGCGAACCATGACCACCATCCGCTGCGACATCGTCAGTGCCGAAGCCGAGATCTTCCACGGCGAGGCCACCCTCGTCGTCGCCACCGGCGAGATGGGCGAGCTCGGCATCGCGCCGCGCCACGCGCCGCTGATCACGCGCCTCAAGCCGGGCCAGGTGCGCGTGCACGCGGCCGACGGCAGCGAGCAGTTCTTCTATGTTTCCGGCGGCATTCTCGAAGTGCAGCCGCAGGTGGTCACGGTGCTGGCCGACACCGCGATGCGCGCCGCCGATCTCGACGAAGCTTCCGCGCTCAAGGCCAAGCAGGACGCCGAACAGGCGCTGGCCAACCGCAGCGATGCGATGGAACTAGCCGAAGCGCAGGCGCAGCTGGCGCAGGCGGTGGCCCAGCTGCAGGCGCTGGAGCGTCTGCGCAAGCAGCTCAAGCACTGAATCCGGCAAAGAGCCTGGCGGGCGGGCAACGCGCCGTGGGCCGCGTGCCGGCGTGTTGGCGCGTCGAACCGGTGTGGCCAGTCAGATCCTTCGACCTGCGGTCTCGGCGGCCGTGCAGTTTAAGGACGACGCTGCGGTCTCAGGACGGCAATAGGACTGTCGCCCTGAGCGCAGCGAAGAGCCTGGATGGAGGCACCGCGCCGCCATCCGCGATGCTGCCGCTGTATCGCCAATGCGACAGTCGGCTGCCATCCCCGTTGACAGCGGCGCCGGCTGCGGCGAGCCTGCAAGGCCCTTCTCTCTTGCAGTCATCTTCCATGTGCGGCTTCATTGCCATTTTCGATTCCGCCGGCGGCGCGCTGGCGCTGCGCGATCTGGCCCTGAAGCAGGCGCGCCTGCTGCGCCATCGCGGCCCGGACTGGAGCGGCATCTACGCCGACGACCACGCGGTGCTGGCGCACGAACGGCTGGCGATCGTCGATGTGCAGCACGGTGCGCAACCGCTGCGTTCCGACGACGACCTGCAGGTGCTGGCGGTCAACGGCGAGATCTACAACCACCGCGAGCTGCGCGCGCGCTGCCCCGATTACGCCTTTCGCACCGATTCCGACTGCGAGGTGATCCTGTCGCTCTACCGCGAACAAGGCGCCGGCTTTCTCAACGATCTGGTCGGCATGTTCGCCTTCGTGCTGTGGGATCGCGCCAGCCAGGACTGGCTGATCGCGCGTGATCCGATCGGCGTGATTCCGTTGTACAGCGGACGCGATGAGCACGGCCGGCTGTACGTGGCGTCGGAGTTGAAGGCGTTGCAGGGCGTCTGCGTCAGCGTCGAGGCGTTCCCGCCGGGCAGCTACCAGACCGCGGCGATGCCCGCGCCCCGGCCGTATTACGCGCCGGACTGGCGCGAGTTCGTCCGCGTCGAGCACGGGCCCGCCGACCCGCAGGCGCTGCACGATGCACTGGACGCCTCGGTGCGCCGGCATCTGATGACCGACGTACCCTACGGTGTGCTGCTCTCGGGCGGCCTGGATTCGTCGCTGGTGGCGGCGATCGCCGCGCGCCACGCCGCGCGCCGGGTCGAGGACGACGATCGCAGCGAGGCCTGGTGGCCGCGGCTGCACAGTTTCGCGATCGGCCTCGAGGGTTCGCCCGATCTCGCCGCCGCGCAGGTCGCCGCCGCGGCGCTGGGCACCGCGCATCACAGCTTTCACTTCACCGTGCAGGAGGGGCTCGACGCGCTCAGCGACGTGATCTGGCACATCGAGTCCTATGACGTGACCACCGTGCGCGCCTCCACGCCGATGTACCTGCTGGCGCGGCGCATCCGCGCGATGGGCATCAAGATGGTGCTGTCGGGCGAGGGTGCCGACGAGATCTTCGGCGGCTATCTCTATTTCCACATGGCGCCCGACGATCGCGAGTTCCACGCCGAGACGGTACGCAAGCTCGACGCCCTGCACCAGTACGACTGCCTGCGTGCGAACAAGGCGATGGCGGCGTGGGGCGTCGAGGCGCGGGTGCCGTTTCTCGATCGCGTGTTTCTCGACCAGGCCATGCGCATCGCCCCCTCCGCCAAGCGTCCGCGCGACGGCCGCATCGAGAAGCACATCCTGCGCGAGGCCGGACGCGGCCTGCTGCCGGACTCGATCCTGTGGCGACAGAAGGAGCAGTTCTCCGACGGCGTCGGCTACGGCTGGATCGACAGC
This sequence comes from Lysobacteraceae bacterium, assembly GCA_028870665.1. Lineage (GTDB taxonomy): Bacteria > Pseudomonadota > Gammaproteobacteria > Xanthomonadales > Rhodanobacteraceae > Metallibacterium. The sequence goes on along the minus strand of JAGWPB010000034.1, from coordinate 6,937 downwards.
CTGAAGGGGCATGCGGAGGGCGCGATTTCCGACGCGCAGATGGCCGGTGCCGAGCGGCGGTTTCCGCACAATCCGCCGGTCGGCAAGGAAGCATTCCTCTACCGCGCGCTGTTCGAACGCCACTTTCCGGGCGAACACGCCGCGCGACTGGTGCCCGGCGGGCCCAGCATCGCCTGCTCGACACCGACGGCGTATCGCTGGTCGCAGGCGTTCGCCGGCCGTGCCGACCCCTCCGGACGCGCCATCGCCGGCGTGCATCGCGAGGCGACGCCGGGCTGAGACTGCGCTGCCCGAGCTTGGCAAGGCGCCCGATTCCGGCGACAGTGCGCGCGTCCTGCCGTCAAACGGAATCGCGCCATGAGCCTGCTGCCGCTGCACGTGATCGTCCTTGCCGCCGGCGAGGGCAAGCGCATGCGTTCCGATCGCGCCAAGGTGCTGCTGCCGCTGGCCGGCCGCCCGCTGTTGGCGCATGTACTGGAAGCGGCCCGCATGCTCGACCCGACCCGTATCCATGTGGTGTACGGTCACCGCGGCGAGGCAGTGCGCGCGGCGTTCGCGGCCGAGCCGGGACTCAACTGGGTGCACCAGTCCGAGCAGCGCGGCACCGGTCACGCCGTGCGCCTGGCGCTGGAGCAGATTCCCGAGCACGCGCGCGTGCTGGTCCTGTACGGCGACGTCCCGTTGTTGCGCAGCACCACCCTGCGCATGCTCACCGATGCGCACGCGCCGCTGGTGGTGCTGGCGGCCGAAGTGGCCGACCCGGCCGGCTACGGTCGCGTGGTGCGCGACGGTCTGGGCCAGGTGCGCACGATCATCGAGGAGCGCGACGCCGACGCCGACCAGCGCCTGATCCGCATGATCAACACCGGCATCGTCGCCGCCGACGCGCGCCGGCTGCGTGTCTGGGTGGCCAATCTGACCGACGCCAACAGCCAGCGCGAGTTCTACCTGACCGATGTGTTCCAGCAGGCCGCCGAGGACGGTGTGCCGGCGTTCTGCGTGCTGGCGCGCGACACCAGCGAGGCGCAGGGCGCCAATGATCCGGCACAGCTGGCCGAGCTGGAGCGCATCCATCGCCTGCGCCGCGGCGCCGAGTTGATGGCGTCCGGCGTGCGCCTGGCCGATCCGCTGCGCTTCGACCAGCGCGGTCGCGTGCGGGCCGGACGCGACGTCGAGATCGACATCGACGTGATTCTGGAAGGCGACGTCGAACTGGGCGACGGTGTGCGCATCGGGCCGTTCTGCCGGCTGCGCGACGTGCGCCTCGCGGCCGGCACCGAGGTGCGCGCGCATTGCGATCTCGAGGGGGTGGTCACGCACGGCGCCTGCCGCGTCGGACCGTTCGCGCGTCTGCGACCCGGCAGCGAGCTGGACGATGGCGTGCAGGTCGGCAACTTCGTCGAGATCAAGAACAGCCACCTGCACGCCCACGCCCAGGCCGGCCACCTGGCCTATCTCGGCGACGCCGATGTCGGCGTCGAGGCCAACATCGGTGCCGGTACCATCACCTGCAACTACGACGGCGCCAGCAAGCACCGGACCATGATTGGCGAGGGCGCCTTCATCGGCTCCAACGCGGCGCTGGTGGCGCCGCTGACGATCGGTGCCGGTGCCACCGTCGGTGCCGGTTCGGTGGTCACCCACGATGCGCCGCCCGGCGAACTGACCGTGGCGCGCGCGCGCCAGCACACCGTGCCGGGCTGGAGGCGCCCGCGCAAGAACCCGAAGTAGCCGCCGCCGCGCCCGCTTCGGCACGGACCGCCAGTCTGCGCCGACAGGCGCCGGACTCGAACGCTAGTCCAGCTCTTCCTCGAAGCGCAGGTGCTTGACGCTCTTGCCGTTGCGGCGGATCAGTTTCAGCGCCTCGATGCCGATGCGGATATGCGCGTCGACGAACTCGCCGGTCACCTTGCGGTCGCTGGCCTCGGTCTTGACGCCTTCGGGGATCATCGGCTGGTCGGATACCAGCAGCAGCGCACCGGTCGGGATGTGGTTGGCGAAACCGGCCGCGAACACGGTGGCGGTCTCCATGTCGATCGCCATGCAGCGCGTCCGGCGCAGGGTTTCCTTGAATGCCTCGTCGTGCTCCCAGACGCGGCGGTTGGTGGTGTAGACGGTACCGGTCCAGTAGTCGTGGCCGAGGTCGCGGATCATCGTCGACACGCCGCGCTGCAGCTGGAACGCGGGCAGCGCCGGTACTTCCGGCGGCAGGTAGTCGTTGCTGGTGCCTTCGCCGCGAATCGCCGCGATCGGCAGCACCAGGTCGCCGAGCTGGTTCTTGCGCTTGAGTCCGCCGCACTTGCCGAGGAACAGGCAGGCGGCTGGTGCGATGGCGCTGAGCAGATCCATCACCGTGGCGGCGTTGGGGCTGCCCATGCCGAAGTTGATCATGCTGATGCCGTCGGCGGTGGCGTTGGGCATCGGCCGGTCGCGGCCCAGCACCTCGACGCCATGCCACTCGGCAAAGCGCTCGACGTAGAGGCCGAAGTTGGTCAGCAGGATGTGCGGACCGAGTTGCGCGCCCGGGACGCCGGTGTAGCGCGGCAGCCAATTGGCGACGATGTCGTGCTTGTCCTTCATGGGGTTCGCCGATGGAGGCATCCGGGTGCGGCGCGGATGCGGCGCCGGCGACGCCGCGCCGGCCGATTGACGACTTGGTAACCGCCGTCAGTCTAGCCTAAGGTGCGCGGGGGATGGCACGCACGAGAGGTGGCCGATGAGCATGCTGGCGATCTTGACGGCCCTGGTACTGCTGCCGGCGCTGCTGTTTCGGGGCCGTGCCTGGCTGGCCTGGGTCCTGGCGGCCGCGCTGCTGCTGACCGCATGGGGCTGCGCCGGCGGTGCGTTCCATCCGCTGTTCGACGGCGTGTGCCTGCTCGCCGGCGCGCTGGCGCTGATCGGCGCACGCACGCCATTGCGCCGCGCGTTGCTGGCGCCATCGCTGATGCGGCTGATGGCCGGGGTGCTGCCGCGGCTCGGTGACACCGAGCGCATCGCGCTCGACGCCGGCACCGTGTGGTGGGACGGTGAGCTGTTTTCGGGACGACCGCGCTGGCAGAAACTGCTGGACTTCGAATGCCGCCCGCTGGATGCACGCGAACAGGCCTTTCTCGACGGCCCCGTGGATGCGCTGTGCCGCCTGCTCGACGACTGGCGAATCCAGCAGGATCGCGACCTGCCGCCTGCGGTCTGGGCATTTCTCAAGCGCGAGCGCTTCTTCGGCATGATCATCCCGACCGAGTTCGGCGGGCTCGGGTTCTCGGAAATCGGCCATTCGCGCGTGGTCACGCGCCTCGCCAGCCGTTCGGTCACCGCGGCGGTGACGGTGATGGTACCCAACTCGCTGGGGCCGGCCGAATTGCTGCTGCACTACGGCACTGCCGAGCAGAAGCAGCGCCATCTGCCGCGGCTGGCGCGCGGCGAGGAGATTCCCTGCTTTGCGTTGACCGGTCCCGAAGCGGGCTCGGATGCCGCCGCGACGCAATCGCTGGGCGTGGTCGAGGCGCGAACGGTGGGCAGTCAGCGCGTACTCGGCATGCGCCTGAACTGGCGCAAGCGCTACATCACCCTGGCGCCGGTGGCGACCCTGATCGGGCTGGCCTTCCGCCTGCACGACCCGCAGAAGCTGCTGGCGGACGAGCTGCCGGACATTTTGCGCGACAGCGACGGCTACCGCCGCGAGGGCGATCTCGGCATCACCTGCGCACTGATTCCGCGCGATCTGCCGGGCATCGAGATCGGCCAGCGCCACGATCCGATGGGCGTGCCCTTCATGAACGGGCCGATCGTCGGCCGCGACGTATGGGTGCCGCTGGACGCGATCATCGGCAGCATCGCCGGCATCGGCATGGGCTGGCGCATGCTGATGGAGTCGCTGGCGGCGGGGCGCTCGATCTCGCTGCCGGCGCTTGCCGTCGGCGCGGCGCAGATGGCAACGCGCATCGTCGGCGCCTACGCCACCGTGCGCGAGCAGTTCGATACCCCGATCGGCCGCTTCGAGGGCATCGAGGAGCCGCTGGCGCGCATCGCCGGCATGACCTACCTGATGACCGCCACGCGCACGCTCACCTGCGGCGCGCTCGATGCCGGTGAGCGCCCGGCGGTGCTGGGCTCGATCGCCAAGGCCTACCTCACCGACGCCATGCGCGGGGTGATCGCCGATGCCATGGACATCCGCGCCGGCGCGGCGATCCAGCGCGGCCCGCGCAACACCCTGTCGCGTGCCTGGATGGCGGTGCCGATCGCGATCACGGTCGAGGGCGCCAATATCCTCACGCGTTCGATGATCGTCTACGGCCAGGGTGCGATCCGCTGCCATCCGTTCGTGCAGCAGGAGATCGCCGCGGTATCCGGCAACGACCTCGCGCGCTTCGACCGCGCGATCTTCGGTCACGCCGGCTTCGTCTTCACCTGCGCGACGCGCGCGCTGTTGCTGGCGCTCTCCGGCAGCCGCGTGGCATCCGCCGCCGGCGCCGCGGAAACGCGGCGCTACGTGCAGCATCTGACGCGCTTTTCGGCGGCGTTCGCGTTCACCTCGGATCTCGCCATGGGCACGCTGGGCGGCGCGCTGAAGCGTCGCGAGATGCTCTCGGGCCGCCTGGCCGACGCGCTGGCGTGGCTGGTGATCGCCTCGGCGGCGCTGAAGCGCTACCACGACGAGCCGCAGAATCCCGACCGGCTGGACCTCTGCCGGTGGTCGCTGGAAACCAGCCTGTTCCGCATCCAGGACGCGCTGGTGGGCGTGCTCGACAACCTGCCGGCACGGCCGGCGGCGTGGCTGGCGCGCGCACTGGTGTTTCCGCTGGGCCTGCGCTTCCGTCCGCCTGCGGACCGCCTTGCACGGCGCGTCGCGCGGACGATCCTGGAGGACCACGCCGCGCGCGCCTGGCTGAGTGATGACGTGTTCGTGCCGCCCGCGGACGAGCCCGGCCTCGGCACGCTGGAAGCCGCGCTGGCCAAGGCGGTGCGCGCGCTGCCGGTCGAAACCAGACTGCGCGATGCGGTGCGCGCGGGGAGACTGCCGCGTGCCCCCGGCGACCGGCTCGACGCGCTGGGCCTGGCCGCCGGCGTGATCACGCGCGATGAACTCGCGTTGCTCGATGAAGCGCGCGCGGCGCGCGACGAGGTGGTGCAGGTGGATGCCTTCGATCCCGCGGTCTATCGGCAGTTGCGCTGAGCGGGAGGACCTGATCTCGCCGACGGGCCGGGCATGCGCAGCGACCGGATGCGCGCGGCGACGGGTCGTCGCAGGAGTCTGTGAACATTCGCGGCAAGGCGCGGTCCAAGACCGTAAGGGCTCGTGTCGTGCTACGTTTTCGGCATTCGATTGCCACTTGCCATCCGGGGAGGGCTCACTCGTGCGCATCGGCCTTGTGATCGATTCCGCCTGCGATCTGCCGCAGGACTACATCCAGCAGCATCGCATCGGCATCCTGCCGATCGCCGTGCGCAGCGATTCGCAGACGTTCTCCGACGCCCGCGACCCCGATGCCACGCTGCGGTTCTTCCGCGACAGCCTGGGTGACCGCGCCCATGACGCCGAAACCATCCCCTACTCGGTCGAGCAGATCGAGCAGCTGTTTCTCGAGCGTCTGGTGATCGACTACGACTGCGTGTTCTGCCTGACCATTACCGCCACGCGCAGCCCGATCCACGCCAACGCCGCGCGCGCCAGCTTCGCCATCCTCAAGGACTACCGTCCGGTTCGGCAGAAGGCCGGCGTCGAAGGGCCGTTCCTGATGCGCGTGATCGACACCCAGACGCTGTTCGCCGGGCAGGCGCCCAGCGCGGTCGAGGCGGTGCGCCTGATCGCCGCCGGCGAGAGCCCGGGGCGCATCCGCGAGCGGCTGGAGCAGATCGCGCAGAACTCCTACGGCTACATGCTGCCGCGCGATCTCTACTACCTGCGCTCGCGGGCGCAGAAAAAGGGCGATCGCAGCGTCGGCTGGCTCAGTGCCACCCTGGGTTCGGCACTGGACATCAAGCCGCTGCTGCGCGGCTACCGCGGCGAGACCGGCCCGGTGGGCAAGGTGCGCGGCTTCGACCACGGCGCCGAAGTGCTGTTCGACTATGCCGCCGAGCGCGTGCGCGCCGGGCTGATGGTACCCGCGCTGGCGCTCAGCTACGGCGGCGAACTGGCCGAGATGCGCGCGTTGCCGGGGTATGCCGCGCTGGCCGCCACCTGCGCCGAACAGGGCGTGCCCCTGCTCGAGAGCGTGATGAGCATCACCGGCATGGTCAACGTCGGAGCCGGTGCCCTGACGGTGGGCTTCGCCGCCGAGCCGCACCCGACGACGTTCTAGTCCATTCCGTCTCAGCGTCCGATGTCGCGCAGCGATGCGCCATCCATCAGCTTTTGCTCGATGTGCTCGAGGGTGACGCCCTTGGTCTCGGGCACCAGCGCCCAGGTGAACAGCAGGAACACCGCGTTGAACCCGGCGTACAGCCAGAACGTGTTGGCGTGACCGAAGCGGTTGAGCAGGGTGAGGAAGGTGGCACCGACGATCATGGTGCCGACCCAGTTGGTGACGGTGGATACGCCAATGCCGAAGTCGCGACCCTTGAGCGGCTGGATCTCGGAGCACAGCGTCCACACCAGTGGCCCGGCCGAGAACGCGAAGCCGATGACGAACACCAGCAGCATGCCGACCGCCAGCAGGCGCTCGGTCTGCGTGGCCATGCCCAGATACATCAGCAGGCCGACCACGCCCAGGCCCACGGCCATCACCACGAAACCGGCGTAGAGGATCGGCTTGCGGCCGATGCGGTCGACGAAACCGATCGCTATGAAGGTGGCCAGCACGTTGGTCAGACCGACGATGGCGGTGAACCACATCGACGCGCTGGTGGCATAACCCATGTCGGCGAAGATGCGCGGCGCGTAGTACATGACCACGTTGATGCCGGTGAGCTGCTGCACCACCTGCAGCAGGATGCC
>JAGWPB010000097.1 GCA_028870665.1 Lysobacteraceae bacterium | reverse complement strand
TTCATCGGCGATATGCCAGTTCAGCCGCTCCATCCCGCCCCACAGCGGCGGAAAATTGCGCGTGATCAGCAGCAGCGGTGTTTGGCCAGTGGCCGCAATCATCCGCTCAGGCACTCAGTGCATGGCCCCGGGGTTTGCATCCGGGTTGGGCGTGTCGCCATCAACATGACGCCCAGCCCCTGCGTCGCACTTCCATCGCCAGTGCCTCGGCGGCGGCCGCGAGTACGGGCACGAAATCGTGGCCCCGCTGCAGGGCATCGGCCAATAGGGCAGGGTCGCCGATATATTCGTGCACCATCTGGTTGCGCAGCCTGCGAACGCGTACCCAGTCGTCTGCGGAGGCAATCCAGCCCAGGCGCTCGGCGTGATCGAGGTTGTCGATCATGGCACGCTCGGGTTCGCCCAGGGCGGACATCAATTCAGGCAGGAGCTTGTCGCCCAACAGGTCTTGCAGGCGCGAGAAGCGCGCAACAAATGCGTCGACGCGTTCGGCGAGCACCGCATCGCGATCCAGGTCCGACGCGCGCTGAGCCGTGAACGACAGCGCGAAAATGCCGCGATCGGTGATCTGCAGATGTGCGCAGGTGGCCAGCGCCGCTTTGACAAGGTGCTGCAGTCGCGCGCGCCGGTCGGCCGGCAGGTTCACAGGAGCACCCCTTTGCGCAGCGCGACCTCGTGGATCGGCAGGCGCATGAGGTTGGGCGCAAGCACGACCACATCGACGCGACGGCCATCCATCAGTCGGCTGACCCGGCTGGACAGGCCCGCCGCAGCCCATGCAGGCTGATCGATGGGCGCATCCAGCTCGACCAGCAGATCCACATCACCTCCGCGCGCCGTGTCGTCCACGCGCGAACCGAACAGCCGCACCTGCGCGCCGGCGCCGAACAGCTCGGTGGCCAGTCGCTTGATCGCGGCAGCGTGTTGCAGGCTAAGGCGCATCGGCAATCCATCCCGGTCGGGTGGTGTGTACGCAGAACCATCGGCAGGCGCCATCAAGCGTAGCGCCATCGTCCGGCACGAGGCCACCTGGGCCTGTCGTGGCACCAGGCCGACCGCCGCAGCCATCGCCCGCGCCCGGTGCGGCGGCCGCCGTGCTCAGCCCTCGCGCTTGTAGGTCAGGTTGGTGATCTGCTCGGAGATCAGGCCGATCAGGAACACGATCACCGACGCACTCCACAGCAGCGTGCTCATGTTGGTCAGGCGGCCGGTGTCGAGGTAGGTGTGCAGGTAGTTGATCAGGCCGAGCACGAAAAACAGCGCACTGACCGGCAGGAACAGTTTCAGCGGCGAGTACAGCGTGGCGATCTTGAAGATGATCAGCAGAAAGCGCACGCCGTCGCGCAGCGGCCGGATGTGGCTTTTGCCGACGCGCTGGGCGACCGCGATGGGCTCGTAGGCCACCGCATAGGCGCTGCGGAAAAACGCCATGGTGCTGGTGGTCGGATAGGAAAAGCCGTTGGGCAGCAGGTGCAGGAACTCGCGGAACTTGTCGGCGCGCACCGCGCGAAAACCCGAGGTGAGGTCGGCCACGGCGTGGCCGGTCATCCAGCTGGCCAGCCGGTTGTACAGTCCGTTGGCCAGGCCGCGGCCCACGCCGGCCTGGCCGGACCAGGCGCGTGCGCCGACGACCATGTCGAAACCTGCATCGAGGCGGGCGACCAGGCGCGCGACGTCGGCCGGGTCGTGCTGGCCGTCGGCGTCCATGAACACCAGCACGTCGCCGTGCGCCGCGCGCGCGCCGCGCTTGATCGCCGCGCCGTTGCCCATCGAATACGGCGCGGACAGGCAGGTGACACCGTGGCGTACGCAGAGCGCGCGGGTGTCGTCGGTCGAGCCGTCGTCGAGGACCAGGATCTCGGCTCCGGGCTGTGCCGCGCGCAGGCGCGGCAGCAGGTCGGCGAGCGCGGGCGCCTCGTTCTTGGCGGGCAGGATGATGCTGAGCACGGCGGTCCCCCTCGAAGGCGCCGGCATGATAGCGCGCGGCGCCACGGGCGCCGCGGATCGCGCAGGGCCCGACCCATTGCCGCGCTCGGTGTCTCGCAATGCCGGACCCTTCGCTGCAGTCGGTGTCTCGCAATGCCAGACCATTCGCTGCGCTCAGGGTGACAACCCTTTTCCCCTGCCGTCATTCCCCTCTGCCGTCATTCCCCTCTGCTGTCATTCCCGCCTGCCGTCATTCCCCCTGCTGTCATCCTGAGGCTGCAAGCCGAAGGATCTCGCTCCGGCCGCCGCTACAATCGCCTTCTGCCGAGGAGTTTTCGATGCGCGCCCTGAAGGTCCAGCGCTACCTGATCACCGGACTGCTGACGATCATCCCGCTGTGGGTGACCTGGCTGGTCTTCAGTTTCGTGCTGCGCCTGCTCGCCGGGCTCGGTGCTCCGCTGGTCGCGGCGCTGGTCGGCGCCGTGCATGCACTGTCGCCGCACCTGGCCGAGATCCTCGATCGCGACTGGATCAACCCGGCCCTGGCCCTGCTGCTGACCCTGCTGGCGCTGTACGCGATCGGCTGGATGGCCAGCCGCATGCTGGGCCGGCGTCTGTTCGGCTGGTTCGACGACCTGATGGCGCGCATCCCGCTGGTGCGCACGATCTACGACGGCACCAAGCAGCTGATGGCGGCGATGCGCAAGAAGCCGGCCGGCACCCAGCGCGTGGTGCTGGTGGACTTTCCGCGCATCGGCATCAAGGCACTGGGCTTCGTCACCCGGGTGATGCCCGAGGCCGGCAGCGGCCGCGAGATGGCGGCCGTGTTCGTGCCGACCGCGCCCAACCCGACCGGCGGTTACCTGCTGGTGGTGCCGATCGAGGAACTGACGCCCACCGACTGGACCATGGACCAGGCCATGGCCTTCGTGATCTCCGGCGGCGCGGTGGCGCCGGACAGCGTGCCGGCCTCGCGCGCGCTGGCTGACGACGGCGAGCTTCCGAACCTTACGAAGTCGTAGCCTTTGTCGCAGACGCACGTGATCCGGGCACGGACGACGCAGGCGGCCGCTGCCCCGCCTGCCGCGATGCAGCGACGAGCACGGACCCGCGGCCGCAGGCTGACCTTCGGCACTGGATGCGCGGACGCTGCGCTGGCTAGCCTCGCTCGTTCGACTGGAGCCCCCGTTGCGGCGGGCTGAACATCCACAAGGAGTGCCATGAACAAGAACCTTCTCAAGCCGCTGGCGCTGGCGATCGGCCTGACGCTGTCGCTCGGCGCCGTGGCCGCCACGGACAGCAGCGTCTTCAACGTCAAGGAGCTCGATACCAAGGTCAGTCCCTGCGACAACCTCAACCAGTTCGTCAACGAAAAGTGGATCGCGACGCATCCGATTCCGGCCGACAAGACGCGCTGGGGCGCGTTCGACGAGCTGGCCGAGAAGAGCCTCGCCACCCAACGCGCCATCATCGAGGCGGCCGCCAGGGAAGCCGCGTCCGTCAAGCCCGGCACGATCAGGCAGCAGCTGGGTGATTTCTACCTCAGCGGCATGAATGAGGCGGCGATCGACAAGGCCGGCTACACGCCGCTGCAGCCGCAACTGAGCGCGATCGCCGCGATCAGGAGCACGCCCGAACTGGTCAGCTACATTGACCAGAGCTTCGCCAAAGGCGACGGCCCGCTGTTCGCATTCGGTTCCGGCGCCGACTTCAAGAACGCCAAGATGCAGATCGGCTACGCCTTCCAGGGCGGACTCGGCCTGCCGACCCGGGACTACTACTTCGATGCCAAGTACGCCAAGACGCGCGCCGACTACCTGGCCTACGTCGGCAAGCTGCTGGGCATGGTCGGCATCCCCGCGGATCAGGCCAGGACCCGGGCGCAGTGGGTGATGGACCTGGAGACGCGCCTGGCCAAGGCCTCGCTGGCACCGGTCGAGCTGCGCACGCCCAGCAACCAGTACCACTTCGTCAGCCTCGCCGAGGCCGACCGGCTGACGCCCAACTTCTCCTGGCCGAAGTTCTTCGCCGCGCAGGGCGTCAACGCCGACCAGGGCTTCTCGCTGTCGCAGCCCGCGTTCTTCACCGCCATGGGCAAGGCGCTGGCCGAGGTGCCGGTCAGCCACTGGCAGGCTTATCTGGCCTTCCACGCCGCCAGCAGCGCTGCGCCCTACCTGTCGCAGCCGTTCCAGCAGGCACGCTTCGATTTCTACTCGAAGGAACTGGGCGGCCAGCCGCAGATGGAGCCGCGCTGGAAGCGCGTGCTGCGCACGGTCAACGGCCAGATGGGCATGGCGCTGGGCGAGCTCTACGTGGCCAAGGCGTTCCCGCCCGAAGCCAAGGCGCGCGCGCTGGAGCTGGTCAACAATGTCCACGAGGCGCTCAGGGAGCACATCGAGAACGTCCCCTGGATGAGCCCCGCGACCAAGGCCAAGGCACTGGCGAAGTGGAAGACGGTGCTGCCCAAGATCGGCTACCCCGACAAGTGGCGCAGCTGGCAGGGCCTGCACATCACGCCCGACAGCTACTACGCCAACGTCGAGGCGGCGATGAAGTTCGACCATGACTACGACCTGTCCAAGATCGGCAAGCCGACCGACCGCTACGAGTGGGGCATGACGCCGCAGACGGTCAACGCCTACTACAACCCGACCGACAACACGATCAACTTCCCCGCCGCGATCCTGCAGCCGCCGTTCTTCTACGCCCACGGCGACGACGCCATCAACTACGGCGGCATCGGCGCGGTGATCGGCCACGAGATGTCGCACGGCTACGACGACGAGGGCAGCCAGTTCGACGCCTACGGCAACAACGTCAACTGGTGGACCAAGGCCGACCGCGCCGCGTTCGACGCCCGCACCGCCAAGCTGGTCAGGCAGTTCGACGGCTACTCGCCGCTGCCGGGCCTGCACGTCAACGGCAAGCTGACCCTGGGCGAGAACATCGCCGATCTCGGCGGCCTCAACATCGCCTACACCGCGCTGCAGAACGTGATGAAGAAGGACCCGGCGCTGGCCAAGGAGAAGATCGACGGTTACACCGAGGATCAGCGCTACTTCATGAACTGGGCGCGGGTCTGGCGCGGCTCGACGCGGCCGGCGTTCCAGAAGCTGCTGCTCAACGTCGACCCGCACTCGCCGCAGCAGTTCCGCGCCAACGGCGCGCCGTCGAACATGCCGGCCTTCTGGTCCGCGTTCCAGTGCAAGCCTGGCGAGCCGATGGTGCGCTCCGGCGCACGCCAGGTGGTGATCTGGTAGGCCGTCACTCCCCGCCCGGTGCTCGCGCACCGGGCGGGTCGGACACCGGGGCGCCGCGAGGCGCCCCTGCTTTTTCAGCGGATCGCGGTGATGTCGCACGTGTTGTGCTGCGCACGTCCTCTCCGTCGTCATGCTGAGCACAGCGATGCATCCGGCTTCGGCTGCGGCACACCGTCTGGTTCCGCTCGGCTGCGGTGACCATCTCCGAAGCAAAGCTTCCACTCGCCTGCGGCGAGCGGGAGTCTTCCCCGTCGGGAAGCCTCCCTTTCCTTGCGGGGAAAGTAACCAAAGCCAGGTGCGCTTGGCCGACTCGTGGCATGAAGCATCCCTGCAGCGGCGTCCCCGGCCCGACCTTCCCTGGTCGGGCGTTCACCGCCCCGCGATCTGCCCCCGGCAGATCGCAAGCGTGGCGTCTCACCCCTGGGCTGGAACATGCGCGCCTTGCTCTCGCGTCCGTCTGCGCTGCTCGGCGTCGCCCACGGGCGCGGAAGATCAAGAGCCGGGTGTCGGAACGATCCATCAATCGAACGGTGTTCCCAACCCGACTGCCCGTGGCCGGGCGTTCGATCTGCGGCTTTTCACCCCCTTCGGCGCGGCGGACACCGGAGGGATCAGCCCGCAGGGCGAGCGCAAGGGATGCGCTCGCGCGCCGCACGCCAGGGATGG
>JAGWPB010000002.1 GCA_028870665.1 Lysobacteraceae bacterium | reverse complement strand
ACCGAGCTGGTGCTGATCATCGTGCCCTACATCATCGAGAACAACGACCAGGCCGAGGCGGTGACGCATGCCATCACCCGCCAGCTCAAGACCATCGCACCGGCTGCGCTCCATCCGGCACCGCTGAAAGGCAAGGGCACGGCCGTGTCGAAGTAGTGGACACGCAGACACCGCGCGGCGCATGAATCGCAGCCGAAGTGTGTGTATCGCGCGGTGAATCGAACTCCCCTTCAGCAGTTGGTTCCACGCGACGACTGCAGTCGCGCTGCGCAGCTGATGGGGGGCAGGGGTCATGCCGAAGGAGGGACTCGAACCCTCACGCTTTTAAGGGCGGCGGATTTTGAGTCCGCTGCGTCTACCGATTCCGCCACTTCGGCGCGGGCGCGAAGTATGCGGCAATCGCCGCGGGCGGTCGAGGCTGCGGCGACGTTCGCGGCGGCAACCGGCGTGATCGCCGGAGGCGCTGGCTTGCCTCATGACGGGGTCGCGCCGCTCAGCCGGTGGCCAGGAAGCGCTTGATCGCCGCACCGAAGCGCGCGGTATCGACCAGAAACGCATCGTGGCCCTGTGGCGAATCGAGTGCGACGAACTCGACCTCGGCACCGGCAGCCGTCAGGCCATCGGCGATCTGCTGCTGCTGCTGCAGCGGGAACAGGATGTCGGTATCGACACCGATCACCAGCGCACGCTCGACGCGGATGCGCCGCAGTCCGGCCAGCACGTCGCCGGCACCGTACTCGGCCATGTCGAACCAGTCGCTGGCGCGTGACAGATACAGGTAGCTGTTGGGGTCGTAGCTGCGCGCGAAGCGGCGCGCGTGGCCCTCGAGGTAGGACTCGACCTGGAATTCGAAGCCGAACGGATCGTCCTCGCGGTGTTCGGCGTCGAGCCGGATGCGCCCGAAGCGGCCGCCCCACTCGATCGCCGATCGGTAGGTGATCACGCCCAGCTTGCGCGCGATCTGCATGCCGTGCTCGGGATAATGCGCGTCGTCGTAGCGGCCCTCGTTCCAGTTCGGATCGAGCCGGATCGCCTCGCGCTGCAGCGAACGGATGGCGATCGCGAACGGCTGTGCCTGTGGCGCGGTGGAGATGCTGATGTGCGCGCGCACGCTGCCCGGATGCAGCAGCATGTAGGCCAGTGCGCCCATGCCGCCCATCGAGCAGCCGACCAGACAGGCCAGTCGTTCGATGCCCAGCCCCCGTGCCAGCGCGTGCGACGCGTTGGCGACGTCTTCCAGCGCCAGCTCCGGAAAGTCGAGCCGATAGGGGCTGCCGGTTTCCGGGTTGATCGAGGCCGGGCCGGTCGAGCCCTTGCAGCTGCCCAGCGCGTTGACGCAGATCACGAACCAGCGTCCGGTGTCGAGCGCCTTGCCCGGGCCGATGATCGCCTCCCACCAGCCGGCGTCGGGATCCTCGGTGCTGGACGCCGCGTGCGCACTCGGAGACAGGCCGGTCAGGATCAGCACGGCGTTGTCGCGTGCCGGGGCCAGCCGGCCCCAGGTCTCGTAGGCCACTCGGGCGCCGTGCAGGCGCCCGCCGCGCTTCATCGCGAAGGGTGAGGGCAGATCGTGATAGCGGCGGGCGTCGGGCATGGGCGACTCGCTGCGAACGGCAGGCCAGACTAGCGGCCGAAACGTCCGGGTCCAAGTGTGTGTGGCGCAGGGCAGACTGCACCTGCTGCGGGGGCAGCATAGCCGTGCTCAATCGCCGCGATGACAGCGAGCATGTGGACATGGATGCTCGATGTGCCCCGTGCTGGCACACCGAGCACGGGGCGCACCATGACGATTCGCGATTTCCGCTATCGGATGACGGTCGCCGACTGCCCGAACTTCCGCGCGGCCACGCGGCGCTGCCATGCCAGCCAGTCCACCGTCAGTAGCCAGCTGCGCAAGCTCGAGGCCTATCCCGATGTCCGCTGTTTCGATCGCCGTCGCGGCGGCGTGGGAATCAACGGGGAGGGGCGCGAGTGCGTGCCCCAGGCGCGAATCCTGCCGGCCGCCTTCGACGTCATGTGTGCAATCGCCACACGGCGCGGGGAAGGGCCTGCAGCCATCGCCGATCAGGAGCGGCAGAGCGCGCTTTCGTTGCGCCGCCCCGAGGGGGCGCAATAGATGCCGTGCAGCGCGATGATCAACGTCTGTGCCGGACCCTTGGCCAGCGAGTAGAAGATGGTCTGCGCTTCACGCCGGGTGTGCACCAGACCTTCCTCGCGCAGCACCGCCAGGTGTTGCGAAAGCGCCGACTGACTGAGCGCGACGCGCTCGTTGATCTGGCCGACCGACAGCTCGCTGCTCACCAGCAGGCACAGCACACGCAGACGCTGCGGATTGGCCAGTGCGCGCAGCAGGCGCGCCGCCTCGTCGGCATTCTGTTCCATCGCCTTGATGTCGAACGCGGTTCGCGACGCGGCGGTTCGTGTAGCCATCGGCGGTTCTCCGGATCATGCTGGTGGTGCGACCATGGGGAGGCAGGATGCAGTGCGTGAATATTGTGCCATGCAACAAGTCGAGGTTGTGTTTTAAATAAGGTACCACTAAATTAGCAAGGATTGCGGTGGCGCGGTTTTGCGCGTCGGCGGCCGCTAACTGCAGCGTTCCGGTCCGTGGCGCTGCGGCATCCTCCATCCGGGCCGAACGGGAGAGGTTTCATGGCACATATCGTCGTTCTGGGCGCCGGGGTGGGCGGCATGCCGGCGGCATACGAGTTGCGTGCTGCGCTGGGCAAGGAACACCGGGTCAGCATCGTGGGCGACGGCCCCCACTTTGCCTTCACACCGTCGAATCCCTGGGTGGCGGTGGGCTGGCGCAAGCCCGACGCTATCCAGTTCGAGGCTGCCCCCTGTCTGGCGCGCAAGGGGGTCGAGTTCCATGGCCAGCCTGCGATCGAGATCAAGGCGGCCGAAAACACCCTCGTGCTCAAGGACGGCAGCACGATCAGCTACGACTACCTGGTGATCGCCACCGGGCCGCGTCTGGCGTTTGACGAGATTCCCGGCTTCGGACCCGCCGCCAACACGCATTCGATCTGCACCACGCCGCACGCGACCGAGGCATGGGGCGCCTACCAGCAGTTTCTCAGGGACCCGGGCCCGATCGTGGTTGGTGCGGTGCCGGGGGCCAGCTGTTTCGGGCCAGCCTACGAATTCGCCGCGATCCTCGACGCCGACCTGCGCAAGCGCAAGCTGCGCGATCGCGTGCCGATCACCTTCGTCACCAGCGAACCCTACATCGGCCACATGGGGCTGGGTGGCGTCGGCGACTCCAAGGGATTGATGGAATCGGAGTTCCGGCAGCGCCATATCAAGTGGATCACCAACGCCAAGCCCACCGACATCCGTCCCGGCGAGATGAGCGTCACGGAGATGGATGCGAAGGGCCAGCCGCTGACCGAGCACAAGCTGCCCTTCAAGTACTGCATGATGCTGCCGGCGTTCACCGGCGTGGAGGCCGTGCGCAAGGTCGATGGCCTGTGCAATCCGCGCGGCTTCGTGCTGATCGACAAGCATCAGCGCAATCCCAGATATCCCAACATCTATTCCGCTGGCGTCTGCGTGGCGATTCCGCCGGTGGAGGCGACGCCGGTACCGACCGGCGCGCCGAAGACCGGCTACATGATCGAGTCGATGGTCGCCGCGCTGGTGCACAACATCCAGTCGGAACTGGCGGGGCAGGCGCCGCGCGAGGTGGCCACCTGGAACGCGATCTGCCTCGCCGATCTTGGCGACACCGGCGCCGCCTTCGTGGCTCTGCCGCAGATCCCGCCGCGCAACGTCACCTGGGCGAAGATCGGCAAGTGGGTGCATCTGGCCAAGATCGTGTTCGAGAAGTACTTCATCCGCAAGATGAAGACGGGCAACACCGATCCGGTGTACGAGAAGTACGTGCTGCGCGCGCTGGGCATCTCGCGGTTGAAAGCCGGGCAGAACGTGGTCGAATCCTGATGCAGCGCGCATCCTTCAACCTGAGGAGCATCGAGTCATGAACGTGGATCGTGCGGTGATGGCGTTTGCCGGAGCGGTCGTGTTGCTGAGTGTGCTGCTGGCGCAGCTGGTGTCGCCGTGGTGGTTGCTGCTGACGGCGTTCGTGGGCCTCAATCTGCTGCAAGCCTCGTTCACCGGCTTCTGCCCGCTGGCGATGATTCTGCGCAAGTTCGGCCTGGCGCCGGGCTGCGCGTTCCGCTGAGGGGGCTGCCCGTGACGTCCAGCGCCCACCCGTTGCGCGCGATGCTGCTGCTTGGCGCTGCCGCGGTGGCTCTCGGTGCCTGCAGTCACCCGCAGGCGGTCGCACCGGCGGCGCGGCCGCCACTGGCCACGATCGATCTGCGCGAGCAGGTCGCGCCACGTGAGCGCATCTGGGACGGCACGGTCGAGGCGGTGCATCAGGCCACGCTGTCGGCGCAGACGGCCGGTCGCGTCCTCGAGCTGCCCTTCGACGTCAATGACTACGTGCCGCAGGGCGCGGTCGTGGTGCGCTTCACCGCGGTCGAGCAGGGTGCGGCGGTCAACGCGGCGCAGGCGCAGGTCCGCTCGGCACAGGCGGCCTATACCGATGCCGAGGCCCAGTACCGGCGCATCGCCGCGGTGTATGCGCGCAAGCTGGTCTCGCAGACGCAGATGGACCAGACGCGGGCCCAGCGCGACGCGGCCAAGGCCGCGCTGGATGCCGCGCAGGCCAACCTGCGCCAGGCGGCCCAGAGTGCCGACTACACCGTGGTGCGCGCACCCTATTCGGGCATTCTCACCCAGCGCTTCGTGCAGGTCGGCGAGGCGGTGCAGCCGGGGCAGCCGCTGATCGCCGGGCTCTCGCTCGACCAGCTGCGGGTCGAGGCGCAGGTGCCGCAGAGCGATGTCAACGTGATCCGCAAGTTCAGTCGTGCCTGGGTGCTCTACGACGGAGGCAGCAAGCGCGTCGAGGCGGCCAAGGTGATCGTGTTCCCCTACGCCGATGCAACCACCCACACCTTCACCGTGCGCCTGGAGCTGCCGACGGTGGAAACCGGTCTCAATCCAGGCGAGGTGGTCAAGGTGGCCTTCATGATCGGCTCGCGGCCGCGGTTGCTGCTGCCCGACAGCGCGATCGTGCGCCGCGGCGAGATCGTCGGCGTGTATGTGGTCAAGGGCGATACCGTGATGCTGCGCCAGGTGCGGCTGGGCTACCGCTTCGGCGAGGACTACGAGGTGCTGGCAGGACTGGCGCCGGGCGAGCAGGTGGCCGCCGACCCCGGAGCCGCGATGAAGTGGCTGATCGCACAGCATGCCGAAGGGACGGCCGCGCATGACTGAGCCGGTCAAGCTGGGCATTTCCGGACGTATCGCGCGCGCGTTCCAGGCCTCGCAGATCACGCCCCTGCTGGCGCTGGCCGGACTGCTGCTGGGCATCACCGCGGCGATCATCACGCCGCGCGAGGAGGATCCGCAGATCGAGGTCACGGTCGCCAACGTGATCGTGCCGTTCGCCGGTGCCAATGTACGCGACGTCGAAAATCTGGTGGCGTTTCCGCTCGAGCAGAAGCTGGCCGAGATCAAGGGCATCAAGCACGTCTATTCGGTCAGCCAGCCGGGGCTGGCGCTGGTGACGGTGGAGTTCCGGGTCGGCGTCCCGCGCCAGCAGGCGCTGGTCAGCCTTTACAACAAGGTCTATTCCAATGCCGACTGGTCGCCGCCGGGCCTCGGAGTCGGCCAGCCACTGATCAAGCCCTACGGTATCGATGACGTGCCGGTGATGGGGTTGACGCTGTGGTCGGATCGCGCCGATGTCGGCAGCGTGCAGCTGGCCGAAGTCGCGCACACGCTGGAAGCCGATCTCAAGCGCGTACCCGGCACGCGCGATGTCTACACCATCGGTGCGCCGGATCGCGCGGTGATGGTCGAGCTCGATCCCGGCAAGCTGGCTGCCTACAACCTCACGGTCAGCGATCTGGCCACAGCGCTCAAGGCAGCCAACGTTGCCGCCGATGCCGGCGACGAGATCAGCGGCAACCGCGACATGCCGGTCAAGGCCGGCACCCTGCTGATGAACGCCGGCGAGGTATCGCAGCTGGTGATCGGGCTGGCCGGCGGCAAGCCGATTTACCTGTCCGACGTCGCTCGCGTCCGCCCCGGGGCCGACTATCCCAGTCGCTTGGCGTGGTACGGCACCCCGGCCGGCAAGGGCGGGCCGGTGACCGGACTGGCACCCGCCGTGACGCTCGCGATCGCCAAGAAAGCCGGCAGCAATGCCTACGACATCGCCCAGGCGGTC
This sequence comes from Lysobacteraceae bacterium, assembly GCA_028870665.1. Lineage (GTDB taxonomy): Bacteria > Pseudomonadota > Gammaproteobacteria > Xanthomonadales > Rhodanobacteraceae > Metallibacterium. The sequence goes on along the minus strand of JAGWPB010000002.1, from coordinate 86,451 downwards.
AAGGCGCGGATCGCCGAGCTGAGGGGCGTGGATATTCCGCAGGGAGTCCATGTCACCGTCACCCGCAACTATGGACAGACCGCCAACGACAAGGCCGACGAGCTGCTGCAGCATTTGTTTCTCGCGGCCGCGGCGGTGGTGCTGCTGGTGCTGCTCACGCTGGGCTGGCGCGAGGCGATCGTGGTCGGCACCGCCGTCGTGGTGACACTGGCGATCACCTTGTTCGCCTCGTGGGCGATCGGTTTCACCATCAATCGCGTGTCGCTGTTTGCGCTGATCTTCTCGATCGGCATCCTGGTCGATGATGCGATCGTCGTGGTCGAGAACATCCACCGGCACATGGCGCTGGGCGCCAAGCGGCTGTTCGATGCCATTCCCGCCGCGGTCGACGAGGTCGGCGGCCCGACCATTCTGGCGACCTTCACCGTGATCGCGGCGCTGCTGCCGATGGCATTCGTCGGCGGCCTGATGGGGCCGTACATGCGCCCGATCCCGATCAACGCCAGCATCGGCATGCTGATCTCGCTGGCGGTGGCGTTCGTGGTCACGCCGTGGCTGGCCTATCGTCTGCTGCGCAACCAGATCCGCCGCGGCGATGCGCACGGCGGTCCCGGCCACGCGCAGGAATCGAAGCTCGACCAGCGCCTGTACCGGCTGTTCACCCGGGTCATGACGCCCTTCATCAGTGGCGAGCGTGCGCCGCGGCGCCGGCGCAACCTGTTCCTCGGCATCGGCGTGCTGCTGTTGCTGGCGGTGGGGCTGGTGCTGGTCAAGGCGGTGATCCTGAAGATGCTGCCGTTCGACAACAAGTCCGAGTTCCAGGTGGTGCTGAACATGCCCGAGGGTTCCACCCTCGAGCAGACCAATCGCGCGCTGCTGGACATGACCACGGTGCTGGATCGGGTGCCCGAGGTCAGCAATTACCAGGTGTACGTGGGCACCTCGGCCCCGATGAACTTCAACGGGCTGGTGCGCCAGTACTACCTGCGCACCATGCCGTACCAGGGTGACATCCAGGTCAATCTGGTCGACAAGGACGCGCGCCAGCGCCAGAGCCACCAGATCGCCCTGGCGGTGCGTCCGGCGCTGGCGGCGATCGCGCAGCGTTTCCAGGCCCATCTGGTGGTCGCCGAGGTGCCGCCGGGGCCGCCGGTGCAGGCGCCGATCGTGGCCGAGATCTATGGCCCCGACTACAAGACGCAGCGCGCGATCGCGCTGTCACTCGAGACCCTGTTCGAGAAGACGCCCGGGATCGTCGACATCAACAGCAGCGTCGAGAACCCGCACGCCACGCGCAAGCTGATCGTGGTCGATCGCACCCGTGCGGCGACGCTCGGTGTCAACCAGGCGCAGATCGTGGCGGCGATCCAGACCGGAGTCGGCGGCGATCCTGCAACGTATCTGCAGGACGGCAACGCCAAGTACGCGGTGCCGGTGGTGCTGCGCCTGCCGCAGGCCGATCTCGGCTCGATGGACTCGATCCTGACCTTGCGCGTGCGCTCGCAGACCGGCCAGCTGATTCCGCTGTCGGAGGTGGTCCGGGTCGTCGACGAACCGCTCGACGACGCGGTGTATCACAAGGACCTGCTGCCCTACACCTTCGTCACCGGCGACGATGCCGGTCGCGAGGACAGCCCGCTGTACGGCATGTTCCGCATGGTCGGCGCCATCGGCGGCCGCACCTTCGACGGCCATCATCTCGAGCAGCACTTCATCGCGCCGCCGGCCAACGGGTCGAGCTATTCGATCAAGTGGGATGGCGAATGGCAGATCACCTACGAGACCTTCCGCGACATGGGCATCGCCTATTCGGTCGGCCTGGTGCTGATCTATTTCCTGGTGGTGGGGCAGTTCCGCAGCTACGTCGTGCCGCTGGTGATCATGGCGCCGATCCCGTTGACGGTGATCGGCGTGATGCCGGGGCATTGGCTGATGGGGGCGCAGTTCACCGCGACATCGATGATCGGCATGATTGCGCTGGCCGGCATCATCGTGCGCAACTCGATTCTGCTGGTGGACTTCATCAACCAGGCCCTTGCCGGCGGCCGCTCGCTGGAACAGGCGGTGATCGAATCCGGCGCCGTGCGTGCCAAGCCGATCGTGCTGACCGCTCTGGCGGCGATGCTGGGGGCGTTCTTCATTCTCGGCGATCCGATCTTCCAGGGCCTGGCGGTCTCGCTGGTGTTCGGCATCCTGGTGTCGACGGTGCTGACCCTGGTGGTGATCCCGCTGCTGTATTTCGTCTACCTGCAGCGCCGAGGCGGCCGCATCGGCGCCGAGCCCGTGGTCTGAATCACGCGGCCGCGGCGGATGCAACGGCCGGCGCCTGCACCGGCGTGAAGCCGGGCATCGCGGGGAGCCCGGTTCAGCGTGGTCCGAACGGCAGTCCCGAGGCGGCCCAGGCGGCGACGCCGCCGATCACCGAGGCGGCCCTCGCTCCGGCCTGACGCAGGGCGTGTGCTGCCATCTGCGAGCGACCCCCGCTGGCACAAATGCAGAGCACTTCCTGCAGGCCGGGTTCGATACCCGCACGCCGCAGCGCGGCGGCCGGATCGCCGCCGAGCGCGGCCAGCGGCAGATGCACGCTGCCGGGCACCATGCCGCGCGCGACCTCGGGGTGTTCACGCACATCGATCAGGGTCGCACCCTGCTGCAGACGCCGCTGCGCCTCGGCGCAGCTGATATTCAGCGGCTCGCCGCCGTTGCCACCGATCCCGAACATCATCGACTCCTGCCGATCTCGTCGCTCGTATTATATTAGAAAACGAGCATATATGACGAGCCCCGTTCAGCCGGGAGACGGGCAGGGCCGCCGCGGGCCCGCGCGGGGCGACTTGCCCCGGCGGCTGCGCAGGCTGCCTTCACGCACCGGGCTGCCCCGGGGGCCGGTGGCAGCGAGCTCGCGCCGCCGCGTCGACGGCAGGGATCAGCGGCACCTTGAGATAGGCGACGCCATTGGCCTCGGGGGGCGGCAGGTGGCCGGCGCGCACGTTCACCTGCACGGCCGGGTAGAGCAGGGTCGGCAGGTCGAGGGTCCGGTCACGCGCCTCGCGCAGGGCAATGAACGCGTCGCGCGTGATGCCATCGCGGATGTGGATATTGGCCTGCCGCTGCGCCGTGACCGTGGTTTCGCATCGATGTTCGCGTCCGCCCGGAGCATAGTCGTGGCAAACGAACAGGCGGGAGGCCCGCGGCAGTTCGAGCAGACGGCGCACGGAATCGTACAGCGTGCCGGCATCGCCGCCGGGGAAGTCACAGCGGGCAGTGCCGGAGTCCGGCATGAACAGCGTATCGCCGACGAACAGGGCGTCGCCGATTCGGTAGCTGACGCTGTCGCTGGTATGACCGGGACTGGCGATCACGTTGGCGGGAATGCCGCCGACCGCGAACGCATCACCGTCGTTGAACAGATGATCGAACGGCGCGCCATCGGCGGCGAAGCCCGCTTCGAGATGGAGTGCCTGCTTGAAATGCGACTGCACGGCGCGGATTCCGCTGCCGATCGCGATACGACCACCCAGTGCCCGCTGCAGGTGCGGTGCGGCCGAGAGATGATCGGCATGGGCATGGGTCTCGAGGATCCACTCGAGGTGCAGGCCCGCGCCGCGCACATGGTCGATGAGGGTGTCGGCCGCGGTGGTCGCCAGCGTTCCGGAGGGGTAGTCGAAATCGAGCACCGGATCGATCACCACGGCAGCGCGGGTTCCGGGATCGCTGACCACATAACTCCAGGTCGAGCTGGCGACATGGAAGAACGGAGTGACCTGCGGATGCATTGGCGATCTCCGGCAAACGCGCGATTTGTATATTAGACTATACTAACATTTGTGTCGGCATGAGCGCTGCCGTTCATGCGTCCGTGTGCACAGCCTGTCACGATCGCCGCCTTGGCGCGCGGACTTGGCCATCCCGCCAGGGAGTTTCCAGTGATTGCAGCATTGTTGGGTGCGCTGACCATCGGCATCAGCCTGGGGCTGCTGGGCTCGGGCGGCTCGATCCTGACCGTTCCGGTGCTGCATTATCTGCTGCAGCAACCGGACAAGCAGGCGGTGGTCGGCTCGCTGCTGGTGGTCGGCGCGATCAGTGCCGCAGCGGCGGTACAGCGCGGGCTGCGGCGGCAGATCGACTGGCGCAGCACGATTTACTTCGGCATTCCCGGCGCGGCCGGCGCGATGCTCGGCGCGCTGATCGGCAACCACATGCCCGGCGTGCTGCAGCTGTTTCTGTTCGCGCTGATCATGCTGGTCGCCGGGGTCGCCATGCTGCGCCAGCATTTGCCGCAACACGATCCCGATCATCGGGTGCATGCGTTGCGATTGGTCCTGCTGGGTGCTGCGGTCGGCGTGCTGACCGGCATCGTCGGCATTGGCGGGGGTTTTCTCATCGTGCCGGCGTTGGTGCTGTTCGGCGGCCTCGATCTGCTGCGCGGTACCGGCACCAGCCTGGTGGTCATCGCGCTCAATTCCTTTGCCGGATTCTTCCAGTATGTGCGGGTCTATCACGGGCCGCTGGATTATCACCAGCTGCTGATCGTCGCCGCGATCGGTGCCGGCGGCGGGCTGCTCGGCAATCATCTCGCCGCGCGCCTGCCGCAGACCCTGGTCAAGCGCATCTTCGCCACCGGCCTGCTGATGCTCGCGGTGTTCATGATCGGCGACTTCGGCCGCCAGATCCTCGCCGCACGCATCTGAGGGCTGTCGCGGCCGCAGAGCGCCTCGATGCGGCTCGACTCCGGGCCGGTCGCACGCGCCGGCGGGAGCGGTCCGGTACCGGCCGCCGCGGGGGCCGAGGCGAAGCCCGATGAGGAACCGCTCTCGGGCGTGCCTGGTTGCGCCGCCGCATGACGGGCGCTGCGTCCGGCCGGCGCCGACGAGCCGCGAGCGCGCGGCGACCGCAGCCTCGTCATCGACCCGCTGATTCCGGCGGCCGCAGCCGTAGCCGGCTCGAGCGGCCGCCGAAACCCCGGCTCTGGACCGGGCCGTTGCATGCCCTGGGCTTGTCGCTGCCGTCGCGGCACGCATCGCGAAGCCGGTCCGTCAGCCCGTCCATGGGCTCATGCTCGCCGGCCCGCGACCGGCGGGCCGGACGCTCACGCGAGGTCGAAGCGATCGAGGTTCATGACCTTGTGCCAGGCGGCCGCGAAGTCATGCACGAATTTCACCTGTGCATCGCTGCCGGCATAGACCTCGGCCAGAGCCCTCAGCTCGGAGTTCGAACCGAACACCAGGTCGACCACGGTGCCGGTCCACTTGAGCACGCCACTGGCGCGGTCGCATCCCTCCAGCACGCCATCCGTCGCCGAGCGCTGCCACGTCGTGCCCATGTCGAGCAGGTTGATGAAGAAGTCGTTGCTGAGGACGCCGGGACGCCGGGTGAGCACGCCGTGCTTGCTCTGGCCGCAGTTGGCGTCGAGCACGCGCAGACCGCCGACGAGCACGGTCATCTCCGGCGGAGTCAGGTTGAGGAGTTGCGCCTTGTCCACCAGGAGTTCGGCAGCCACGCCTTCCAGGCCCTTGCGCACGTAATTGCGGAAACCGTCGGCGCGCGGTTCGAGGACGGCGAACGAGTCGACGTCGGTCTGCTCCTGCGCCGCGTCCATGCGGCCCGGCGCGAACGGTACCTTGACCTCGACGCCGGCCTGCTTGGCCGCGGCCTCGACCGCCGCACAGCCGCCGAGCACGATCAGGTCGGCGAGCGACACCTTCTTGCCGCCGGTGGCATGGGCGTTGAACTCGCGCTGGATGCCTTCCAGGGCCCGCAGCACCTTGGCCAGTTGCGCCGGCTCGTTGACCTCCCAGCTCTTTTGGGGTGCCAGGCGGATGCGCGCGCCGTTGGCGCCGCCGCGCTTGTCGGAACCGCGGAAGGAGGCGGCCGCCGACCATGCGGTATAGACGAGCTCGCGCGTCGTCAGACCACTGGCCAGGATGTCGCCTTTCAGTGCAGCGATGTCCTTGTCATCGACTAGCGTGTGCGCGACCCGAGGGATGGGGTCCTGCCAGATCAGTTCGTCCTTGGGCACTTCAGGGCCCAGATAGCGCGCGCGCGGGCCCATGTCGCGGTGGGTCAGCTTGAACCAGGCGCGGGCGAAAGCGTCGGCGAACTCGTCGGGATGCTTGTGGAAGTGGCGCGCGATTTTCTCGTAGGCCGGGTCCACGCGCATCGCCATGTCGGCGTCGGTCATCATGATCGGCACCTTCTTCGCGGCATTGTTCGCGGCCGGCGCCATATTGCCGGAGGTCGCCTGCTTCGGGGTCCACTGGTGCGCGCCCGCTGGCGTGGCGGTCAGTTCCCACTCGTTGCCGAACAGCATGTCGAAATAGCTCATGTCCCACTGCGTCGGGGTGGGCGTCCACGAGCCTTCCAGACCGCTGCCGATCTGGTCACCGCCCTTGCCGCTCTTGTAGGTGCTGATCCAGCCCAGGCCCATGGCCTCGGTGGGTGCAGCCTCGGGCGCCGGTCCGACCTGGCTGGCGGGGCCGGCACCGTGGCACTTGCCGAAGGTGTGGCCGCCGGCGGTGAGCGCCACGGTCTCGTAATCGTTCATCGCCATGCGCGCGAAGGTCTCGCGCACCATTTGCGCCGAGACCAGCGGGTCGGACTTGCCGCCGGGGCCTTCCGGGTTGACGTAGATCAGGCCCATCTGCACGGCCGCCAGCGGATTCTCGAGCTCGGCCTGCCGGGTGCCGTGGCGCTCGTCGGCGAGCCACGTGCCCTCGGAGCCCCAGTACACGGCGGCGTCGGGCTCCCATTGGTCGGCACGGCCGCCGCCGAAGCCGAACGTCTTGAAGCCCATCGACTCCAGCGCGACATTGCCGGCCAGGATCATCAAGTCGGCCCAGGACAGCTTGCGACCGTACTTCTGCTTGATCGGCCACAGCAGGCGCCGCGCCTTGTCGAGGTTGACGTTGTCCGGCCAGCTGTTGAGCGGGGCGAAGCGCTGCTGGCCGCCGCCGGCGCCGCCGCGCCCGTCACCAATGCGGTAGGTGCCCGCACCGTGCCAGGCCATGCGGATGAACAGCGGTCCGTAGTGCCCGTAATCCGCCGGCCACCAATCCTGCGAATCGGTCATCAACGCGCGCAGATCGGCCTTGACCTGGGCCAGGTCGAGGCTCTTGAACTCGCGGGCGTAATCGAAGTCCTCGCCCATCGGGTCGGACTTGGGCGAGTTGCGGCGCAGGATGTCGAGGTTCAGCTGCGCGGGCCACCAGTCACGGAGGGTCGGGCTGCCGGCGGCGGTGTGGGCGAACGGGCACTTCGTTTCGGTGGACATGGTTTGTCTGCCTCGGGTCGTTTGAATCCGGTGAGTCATCCCGGTCTGAAGTCGGCTGGCGATCGGCGGAAGACCTTTGCTTCGTGCTGCGCCCTCGATCGGATGATCCGGTCGTGCCGCGCGCGAAACCGCCCGTGCGAGCCGACGGCGGCGTTCCGGCTGCCGGGTATCGGCGTGACGCCGGGGCGGCGCGGAGGGGTCTTCCGGTCCATGCTCGGCTCCATCCGCTGCTCCGCGTTCGGCGACGCGGCTTGGACGCAAGTCTGTGCCTGCGCTGTTCGCGATGGAAATTGATTGTTTGGACGGGTTCGATAGTTCGAATCAATCGAATGTCGTGCCCGCAGACCAGGCCACCGGGGCCGGCAGAGCTTTTTGCGCCGGCGCGTCGCTAGCGCGGTCGCTGCGCCAGCAGGCGTACCACCCGAGCGGGACCGGCATGGCCGCGACCTTCGGCCAGCAGCACCTCGCCGCTGAGCAGTTCGAGGAGTTCCAGACCCCGGAAATCACCGCGCAGCAGTTCCGCGGTGTAGAGCAGGGCAGGGTCGCGCGGGCCGCCGGAATGGCAGTGCATCTGCTCCGGGGTGAAGGCCTCGAGGATCAGCAGGCCGCCCGGCCTCAGTGCCTGCGCACAGCCGGCGTGGGTGCGCAGGCGCAAGGCCGCCGGCAGGTGCACATAGATGCTGACCACGACGTCGTACGCGGCAGGGGGCCACTCGAAGTGCGTGAGATCCGCCTGCAGCGTCGCCAAGGTCACGCCGCGCTGTTGCGCCAGGGTGCGCGCCTTGTCCAGACCCTTGCCCGACTGGTCGAGACTTGTGGTGGCCAGTCCCTGCTGCGCCAGCCAAACGCCGTTGCGGCCTTCGCCATCGGCGATTGCGAGGGCATCCCCGGCGCGCGGCAGGCGCCAGGCCTGGCTGGCCAGCCAGGCGTTGGGCGCGGTGCCGTAGTGATAGGCGTCGTCGCTGTAGCGTTCGTTCCAGAGCGTTGCGGTCATGGCCAGTTCGCCGGGCTCAAAGCACCTTGTCGATGGTGATCGCGACCGGCATCGTCTGCCCCACCGGTACCGGCGGGCTGCGGCCTTCGAGGTCACCGGCGTGCGGCAGCGGCTGTCCGGATGCGGAAATGCGCGCGGTGATCACCACGTCGGGGACCGATGACAGATCCATCGACGGCGACATGCCCATGCCGTCGGTCAGGACGACGGTGGCCGGCAGCCGCGCCGGAAGTTTCTGCACCGCCAGCGGCATCGGCGGACCGTTCGGCGCGCGAGCGAACACGAACAGGACCGCACCGGCGGGAATCCGCGCGGCCAGCGCCGGGGCGATCCCGACCTGAACCTGCAGACGCGGCGCGACCGCCGTGGCGGAGGCGCTCGTCGCGACGGGCGGCGCGATTTCCGGCGCCGTGACCGGCAATCCGCCGCGCGCCTGCGCCAGCGCCACCTGCTGTGCGACCGCCTGGGCGATCTGCGAGCCCGCCGGCAGCAGCGGCAGCAGACGTTGCCAGACGGCCACGGCGTCGGCGTAGCGGGCGCGCTGGAAATCGCTGATGCCAAGCAGCCACAAGCCGCGCTGGTGTTCGGGGTTGATCATCACTGCGCGCTGCAGCCGCGAGCGGGCGAGATCGCTGATGGTGTGCTGCGGGCTGGCCATGGAGTCGGCTTCGGCCCAGGCCACCAGCAGGTCGGCGTCGTCGGGGCGCAGCTTGAGCGCATGCGCGAACGCATCGGCGGCGGCGGCGGGCTGCTGCAGCGTGGCGTAAGCCTGGCCGAGGGTCGACCAGCCGTCGGCGTCGTTCGGGTGGGCGTCCAGTTCGCGGCGCAGGTCGGCGATCGCCTGCTGCGGGGTGAGGTCGCGCGCGATCTCGGCGCCGGGAACCAGTGCGGCGGGCGTGCCCAGCAGCCGGTACAGACCCAGCGTCGCCAGCGGCAGCACGAAGGCCAGACCCAGCGCCAACGCATACAGGCCGCGGCGCTTCGGCAGCCCGCGCGAGGCCCGCGCCAGCGGGATCAACACGAAGGCCAGGCCCAGCGCGATCAGCGCCGCGCAGGCGGCAAGAAAAGGGACATTCACCAGTCTTCGTCTCCGCTGTCGGCCGGGGTCGCGTCGGCGCGGGTGCGCCGGCGCAGATACAGCGCCGCGCCCGCGGCGCCGGCCAGCAGCACCGCGAACGGCCCGAACCACAGCACATAGTTCGAGGGCTTCAGCGGCGGGTCGTACAGCACATAGTCGGAGTAGCGCGCGACCAGGTACTGCTTGATCTGGGCATCGGTCTTGCCGGCCTGCATCTGCTGGAACACCTGCCAGCGCAGGTCCTTGGCCAGATCGGCGTTGGAATCGGCCAGGCTCTCGTTCTGGCAGACCAGGCAGCGCAGCTGGCCGGTGAGGTGCTGGAAGCGCTGCTCCTGGGCGACGTTCTTGAACGGCAGCGCGTCGATCGCGCTGCCGGCCTGCGCGGCGGATGCGGTCAACAGCAGGGCGAGGGCCAGCAGCAGGGTGCGCATGTCAGATGCCCGGCGCAGGCTGCACGCCCAGCTTGCGCAGCTGCGGCGCCAGCTGGTCGCGGATCACGCCGGGCGTCAGCGGGCCGATGTGCTTGTAGCGGATGATGCCGTCGGCATCGATCAGGAAGGTTTCGGGCGCGCCGTAGACGCCGAAGTTGATCGCGGTGTCGCCGCTCTGATCGGTGATCACCAGCGCATAGGGATCACCATGCGCGGCCAGCCAGGCCTTGGCGTCGGCCGGCTTGTCCTTGTAGTCGTAGCCGATCACGGGCAGCCCCAGTGCGCGCGCCTCGGCCATCAGCACCGGGTGTTCGTCGCCGCAGGCAAAGCACCAGCTGGCGAAGACGTTGAGCAGGTAGGGCTTGCCGAGCAGATCGGCCTTGGTCACGCGCAGCGCCGGATCATGCAACTGCGGCAGGTCGAAGGCCGGTGCCGGCTTGCCGATCAGCGGCGAGGGCACGGCGGTGACGTCATGGCGGGCGTTCCACCACAAGCCGTAGCCGAACAGCACGACCAGCAGCAGGAAGGCGGCCAGCGGCAGCAGTCGGTTCATGCGGCGGACTCGCGCGGTGCCAGGGTGGCCGTACCGGGCACGGGCATGGCGCGCATGCGGCGCGCGCGGAAGCGGCGATCGCCGGAGGTGATGAAGCCGCCCAGCATCATCATCAGCCCGCCGAACCACAGCCAGCGCACGAATGGCTTGTCGTACAGGCGCAGTGCCCAGGCGCCGTGGTTGCCGAGCGGCTCGCCCAGTGCGACGTAGAGATCGCGCATCGCCCCGGCACTGACCGCGGCTTCGGTCTGCACCTGGCCGCCGCTGTAGACCCGCTTCTGCGGGTGCATCACCGCCACCACCGCACCGTCGTGCAGCACCGTCAGCCTGCCCTGCTGCGCGGTCCAGTTCGGGCCACGGACTTCATGCACGCCCTCGAAACGGAAATCGTAAGCGCCGATGCGCTGGCTCTGGCCGGGGTCGAGGCGCACGTCGCGCTCGACGCTCAGCGCCGTGGTCAGCAGCGCGCCGGCCAGGAACACGCCGACGCCGGCGTGGGCGACCAGCATGCCCACCATTTCGGCGGGATAGCGACGACCCGCCGGGGCCTCGCGCCAGCGTTTGCGTGCATAGAGCACGACGCCGGCGCCGACATAACATGCCGCGACCGTGCCCAGGATCGCGCGCGCGTCGCCGCCGAGCACGAAGGCGAGCACGCCGCCGAACAGCGCGGTCGCGCCGGCGATCAGCAGCACCCGCCCCAGCGCGGTGCCGTCGGCCTTGCCCCAGCGCGCGAACGGTCCGAACGGAATCAGCAGCACCACCGGCGCCATCAGCAGGATGAACAGCGAGCCGAAGTAGGGCGGTCCGACCGACACCCGGCCCAGGTGGAAGGCGTCGCCAACCAGCGGATACAGCGTACCGATCAGCACCATCGCCGCCGCCGCGGTCAGCATCAGGTTGCCGATCACGATCAGGGTCTCGCGCGAGAGCAGGGCGAACGGCTTGCCGCCGGCGACCTTGGGTGCGCGCAGGGCATAGATCAGCAGCGAGCCGCCGACGACCACGCCGAGGAAGATCAGGATGTACACGCCGCGGCGCGGATCGCTGGCAAACGCGTGCACGCTGGTCAGCACGCCCGAGCGCACCAGGAAGGTCCCCAGCAGCGACAGCGAGAAGGCGAAGATCGACAGCAGCAAGGTCCAGGCGCGCAGGCCGCCGCGTTTTTCGGTGACCGCCTGGGCGTGGATCAGCGCGGTGCCGATCAGCCAGGGCATGAACGAGGCGTTCTCGACCGGGTCCCAGAACCACCAGCCGCCCCAGCCCAGTTCGGCATACGACCACCAGCTGCCGAGCACGATGCCGGCGGTCAGGAAGGCCCAGGCGAAGTTGGTCCACGGGCGCGCCCAGCGCACCCAGTCGTCGTCGAGCGCGCCGCCCAGCAGCGCGGCGATCGCGAACGCGAACGCCACCGAGAAACCCACGTAGCCCATGTACAGCATCGGCGGATGGATGATCAGGCCCGGGTCCTGCAGCACCGGATTGAGGTCCATGCCGTTGCTAGGCGCCGGCAGCAGGCGGCCGAACGGGCTCGACGTGAACAGGGTGAACAGCAGGAAGCCGACGCTGACGAAGCCGAGCACGCCGAGCACGCGCGCGGCGAACTTCGGCGGCAGATGGCCGGAGAATGCCGCCAGCGCCACCGTCCACACATTGAGGATCAGGATCCACAGCAGCAGCGAGCCCTCGTGCGCGCCCCACACCGCCGAGAAGCGGTAGTACCAGGGCAGGCTGAGGTTGGAGTTCTGCGCCACGTAGGCGACCGAGAAATCCTGGGTCATGAAGGCCCAGGTCAGGACCGCGAACGACAGCGCGACGAAGACGAACTGTCCGGCCGCGGCGGGCCGTGCCACCGCCATCAGCGCGGCGTTGTTGCGCCAGGCGCCCAGCAGCGGCAGCACGCACTGCACCAGCGCCAGCAGCAGGGCCAGGATCAGCGCGACTTCGCCCAGCTCGGGGATCACGGCGCACCTCCGGCCGTGGCCGGCATCACGACGTGGTGCTTGGCGTGCGCCTTGGCCATCGCCTCGGCCAGTTCCTTGGGCATGTAGGTCGCGCTGTGCTTGGCCAGCACCTCGCTGGCGACGAAGGTGCCACCCTGCATGCGGCCGGTGGTGATCACCGCCTGGTTGGCGCGGAACAGGTCGGGCAGGATGCCGGTGTACTCGACCGGCAGCGTGCGGTCACCGTCGGTGACGGTGAAGTCCACTTTCAGCGAATGCGGATCGCGCACGATGGAGCCGTTCTCGACCATGCCGCCGAGCCGGAAGGTGCGGTAGTCGGCGGCCCTGCCGGCCAGCACCTGGCTGGGCGTGAACAGGTAGTTCATGTTCTTCTGCAGACCGTAGACGACCGCGCCGGTGGCCAAGGCCACCGCGCCGAGAATCAGGCCGACGAAGATCAGGCGACGCTTGCGGACGGGATGCATGATCAGGGACTCCTGCGCGCGCTTTGACGGGCGATGCGGGCGCGAAGTTCCTTCAGCACCCTGCGGCGGCGCGCCGCAGTGGCAATCAGGTCGGCGGCGAACACCACGAAGAACGCCGCGTAGGCGGGCCAGACGTAGACCGCATAGCCGCCCATGGCCAGGAACTTATCCACGCGACGCTTCCTTCAGCGCGATCGCGCGCGCCCAGTCCTTGCCGCCCTCGAGCTCCAGCAGCGCGACTCGCGCGCGGCCGAGCAGGCTCCAGCCGAGATAAAGGTGCGTCGACAGCGCCATCGTCAGCAACGGCCACAGCATCGACCAGGTGATGCGTGACGGTCCGAACAGCTGCACCGTGGTGCCCTGATGCAGCGTGTTCCACCACACCACCGAGTAATGCACGATCGGCAGGTTGACCACGCCGATCAGGGCCAGGAAGGCCGCCGCACGGGCGCCCTGGCGGGTGTCCTCGAAGGCGTGGTAAAGCCCGATCACGCCGAGATAGAGAAACAGCAGCACCAGCTCCGAGGTCAGCCGCGCGTCCCAGGTCCACCACGCGCCCCACATCGGCTTGCCCCACAGCGAGCCGGTGACCAGGGTGACGAAGGTGAACGCCGCGCCGATCGGCGCCGCTTCCATCGCCAGGATCTCGGCCAGCTTGACCCGCCATACCAGTCCGACCAGGCCGCAGCCGGCCATGAAGGCGTAGGTGAACAGGCTCATCCACGCGCAGGGCACGTGGATGAAGATGATGCGGTAGGCATCGCCCTGCTGGTAGTCGGGCGGGGCCAGCAGCAGACCGCCGTAGAGGCCGATCGCGGCGGTGATCAGCGTGGCGGCGATGAACCACGGCCGCCAGCGTCCGGCGAAGGCGTAGAAATACGGCGGCGAACCCATCTGGTGATACCACAGCACCAGCCGGTTCCAGAGCGTGGGCGAGGAGTGGACATTCATGCGTCGAGGGCGATCCGGAGTGCGGCGGCACAGGCGGCAGGCGCCAGCACCAGGGCAAGCACGAGGGCTGCGCCCAACCAGGCGAGCGGTGCGATGAAGGGAAGGCCTTGCTGGGCGGCGGACACCGCGCCGGCGGCGAAGATCACCACGGGCACCATCAGCGGCAGCAGCATCAGGGCCAGCAGCATACCAGAGCGGCGGGTGCCGACGGTCAGCGCGACGACCAGCGCGCCGAGCAGACTCATCAGCGGCGTCGCCAGCGCCAGCGCGACCAGCAGCACCGGCAGCACCGCCACCGGCAGATGCAACATCGCCGCCAGCAGCGGACTGGCCAGCAGCAGCGGCAGTGCCGTGGTCAGCCAGTGGGCGAGGATCTTGGCCGCCAGCAGCAGCCCCAGCGGCTGCGGCGCCAGCAGCAGCTGTTCGAGGCTGCCGTCTTCGACATCGGGACGAAACAGGCCATCCAGCGCCAGCAGCATCGCCAGCAATACGGTGACCAGCACCACGCCGGCGGCGATCCGCGCGAGCAGGGCGCCTTCAGGGCCCAGTGCAAACGGGAACAGGGTCGCGACAATCAGTGCATACAGCACCGGAAAGGCCGCTTCACCGCGCCGCCGCCAGGCCAGCAGCAGGTCGCGGCGCAGGATCGTGACATAGCCGGTGCGTGCCGAGGGTGCGCTCACGACAGGGCGATCCGGCGCGTGGCCTGGTCGCGGAACGACACCGCGCCATGGGTGGTCACCAAGGCCGCGCCGCCGCTGGCGACCTGCACGTCGAGCAGCCGATTGACCAGCGCGATGCCGGCGCGGTCGAGGTTGGCGAAGGGCTCGTCGAGCAGCCACAACCGTGCCGGCAGCAAGCGCAGGCGCGCCAGCGCGGCCCGTTTCTTCTGGCCCGCGGACAGCTGTCGCACCGGTACGTCGGCGTAGCCCTCGAGGCCCACCTCGACGAGCGTGTCGTCGAGGCCGCAGCGTTCACGCCGGCCGTACAGGCCCGCCGCGGTGGCGAGATTCTCGCGCACGCTGAGGTCTGCCTTGAGGCCCAGCTGGTGCCCAAGCAGCAGCGCCGTGCCGGCGGCGGCGGGATCGCCCGCCGCCAGCCCGTCCACGCGCACGGTTCCCGAACTGGCGTGCAGCAGGCCGGCCAGGATGCGCAACAGGGTGGTCTTGCCGCTGCCGTTGTCGCCTTCAACCAGGCCGATCTCGCCGCTCTCGAGATCGAAATCGAGCGGCCCGAACACCGGCTCGTCGCGGCGCGCGAAGGCGAGTTCGCGCACCTCGAGCAAGGTCGCGACGGCAGGAGGGGGACGGGGGTTCATGCGCGGGCGGACTCCAGCGCCCATTCTGCCCATTCGCGACCCGCAGTGTCCACGCGACCGAGCGCCGCAGCCCAATCCGCGCGATACAGCCGCAGTCGTGCCGGGCCGGTCCCCCGACCGGCCAGCAGCGCGTTCTGGTCGAAGCGTCGCGCCAGCGCATCGGTGATCCCGGGGTCGAGTCCGATGACCAGCAGGCTGGGCTCGATCCAGCTGCGATCCGGCGCGCATCCCGCCGCGTCGAACACATGCGGCGGAGCAAGGGCGGCCAGTGCCTGGGTCAGCGCGCGCATGCGCTGGGTGTTGCCTCGGGCCGAACAGGGCCGCGATTGCGGATTGCAGGCGCTGATCAGCACCCAGAAACGGTCGGACTGCAGCAGCGCCCGCAGTGCCGGTGGCGGTGCGGCGCCGACACGTAGCCGCACCTCCCGATCCGCCAGTCGCACCGTGTAGCGGGTGGCCCGGTAGGCGGTCAGCAGGTCGCGAATCGATTCGGGAGTCATCGCCGCCGTCGGCTCAGGGCAGCGCATCGTCATAGCTCACCGCCAGTACGCTGAAGCGTCGCCGACCGCCGGGCAGGTCGGCCTCGACCGCGTCGTCGACGCGTTTTTTCAGCAGCGCGCGGGCCAGCGGCGAATCCACGCTGATCCAGCCGCGGCGCGCGTCGGTCTCGTCGGGGCCGACGATGCGATAGCGATGCGCGTCGCCGTGGTCGTCCTCGAGCCGGATCCAGGCGCCGAAATACACCGCGCCGCGGTCGCCGGGAGCGCCCTGCGCCACCTTCAGCAGTGGCAGCCGCTTGCTCAGATAGCGCACACGCCGGTCGATCTCGCCGAGCTGCTTCTTGCGGTAGATGTACTCGGCATTCTCCGAGCGATCGCCCTCCGCGGCCGCCGCCGCCAGCGCGCGCACGACCTCGGGGCGCACGCGCAGCCACAGCTCGTCGAGTTCGGCTTTCAGGCGCGCGTGGCCGTCACGGGTGATGATCGCGGTCGAGGCCGGCGCCGGTGGCCGCCAGCGGCCCATCAGCGCGCGCCGTGCCTGCGCCGCGCGGGCGCCGGCACGGCGGATGGACGCGAGGGATCGGATCGAAATCGATTCATGGATTCTCCGCCGGCCACGCGATTGTAGGCAGTGCGCCGCCGCGGTGCAGTCCCGGCGTTGCGTACGCGACGGATATGGCCGATATTCATCGCGCCCGGCGCTGTGCTGCCGGCGGCATGGTTGCCGCCGTGGTCGCTGCCGACTGACCGAGGTTGCCCCGCCCGTGTCTTTTCATCCCATCCTGTCTCGTGTGACCGTGGCGCTGGCCGTGGCCGTCGCCATCGCCCTCTCGGGCTGTTCGACCACGCCCGCGCGTCCGCCGGCTGGCGCAGCCGTTGCATCCGTCAACGCCGAACTGTATGCGCGACTGGATGCCGACGTTCGCCAGTACAACAATGCCCAGAACCAGCTCGAGGCCGGCGATCCCGCCGCCGCAGACGCGCGCAGCCAGGCGCTGGCTGACCTGCGGATCGCCGCCACGGCCTGCGCCGCGCACAGCGGCTGCGACAGCGCCCGTTTCATCGTCGCCTACGACCGGCTGCTGCGCGTCGAAGCCGGGGAAAGCGACACCGGAGCCACCGTTGCCGATGACGCCACCACCGAGAATGGAGAACCCTCGCCGGTGCTGCAGGCGGTTCCGGAGGCCCAGCGTTCGGTGGCCCTGCTGCGCAACCACCAGCTCTCCGAACTGATCGCCAGCAACGGTCCGATCAAGGCTGCACTGGAGGAGTGGCTGACCCAGATGCGACCGCAGCTGATCAACGCCTACATCAACTACCAGTACCTGCGCTACCAGATGGAGCCGGCCTATCGCAAGGCCGGTCTGCCCGAGGCGCTGCTGTTCGGCATGATGGCCAAGGAATCGGGTGGCCGCGTGCATGCGGTCTCGCGCTCGGGCGCGGCGGGCCCACTGCAGTTCATGCCGGCCACCGGCCGGCGTTTCGGCCTCGGCATCGTGGATGGCTTCGACCAGCGCTTCGATCCGCGCCTGGAGGCGACGGCCAACGCCGCCTATATCAATGAGCAGCTGAAAGACTTCAATGACAATCTGGAACTGACCATCGCCGCCTACAACGGCGGCGAGGGCTTCGTCAGCCGTCTGGCCGCGGCGCACGCGGCCGATGCCAGCTTCTGGAATCCGAGGATCTATTTCACCCTGTCGCCCGAGACCCGCGAGTACGTGCCGATGGTGCTGGCCGCGGCCTGGCTGTTCCTGCACCCCGAGCGCTACAACCTGCATTTCCCGCGCGTGGACGGGGCACCGGGACACGTGGACCTGCTGGCTCCGGCCTCACTGGCCGAGCTGACCGTCTGCCTGGGCCAGGCCGGCGGCATGGCCGACGGCTGGTTCCGCACGCTGCGCAACCTCAATCCCCGGCTCGACCCGCAGACCGAGCAACCGGCGGGTACTCGCATCGCCGTTCCGGACGTGCTGGAAAAACCCTATGCGCGTTCGTGTGCCAGCGGCGGTCCCTGGATGAAGCTGGCCTCCGACCTGCACGACGCCGTGCTGCCGACGCCGCCCGCGGCATTCGCCGCCGCACGTCGCGAGCCGAAGCAGCGTCGCTACACGGTCCGGCGTGGCGACACCCTGTTCGGCATCGCCCACCGCTTCGGTTGCGACAATCTGCACGAGCTGGCATCGGCCAATCGCCTGCGGGCGCCGCACTACGAGCTCCGGCCGGGGATGGAACTGCGCATGCCGATGTGTCGGCGCGGCTGAGCGGGCGCATCCCCGCTGCGCCTGCTCGTCGTTCACGGGCCGATGTCTCGCGGCCCGACCGCCGCGCCCGCTTCAGTCCGCCCGGGACGCGAAGCACGCAAGGTCCGGGATTGGACCCTTCAGCAACTCAAGCTGCTGCGGTACGGGTTGTTGCCCATGGCGCGACCGGATCATCCGCTGCGCTGGCGGCGTTTTCCTTGAGCTGGCGCATCACCCGCAACAGATTGCGATGCAGCAGCTGCAGGTCGCGGGTCGGCGCATCGCGGGTCTCGTGGAACGCCACCGCCAGCCACAGCGCGATGCCACGCATGCGCATCTGCGGGTTGTCCGAGCGCGCGCGTTCGTGACCGATATCGGTGCCGCCACCCCAGGGCAGGTATTTCATTTCCGGCGGAGATCCGTACAGATGCGGAAATTCGCAGCGCGAGGCGTTGGCGAACTCTTTCATCGCCAGCAGGGCCAGCTGGCGCCGGGCACCGAGCGGCAGGGCCTGCATCGCGGTTTCGATGTCTCGCAGTTGCCGCGCCAGACGAATGGCACGGCTCTTGGCGACAATGCGGGTAACCAGACGCATGATCCTCCCCCTCGATGGCGGTTCCGGCGGCAGCGGCGCATTCGGCTCTCGCGGCGTGTCCAGCATAGCCTCCCCCGAGGACGTTTCCACATGGACGGCGTCGCGAAATGACGCTCCACATCACATAGTGGAGGTTCTCTCGGGGGTTTGGAAGATGGTTTCCGACAGGCGGCCGATGCCCTGGCCGACCCGCACCGGGTGCCCGGGTGTCAGCTGGTCGGCCAGCCTGGCGCGGCCCGCGGGCAGCAGCAGGATCACCGTCGAGCCCATGTGGAAGCGCGCCATTTCGGCGCCGCGCGCCAGGCGGACGTCGCGGCCGCGCCAGTCCCTGCGCACGATCCGGTGCGCATAGGGCGGAATCTGCCATCCGCCCCAGGCGGTTTCCACGCCGGATACCAGCAAGGCGCCGACCATGACCACCGCGAACGGCCCGCCGGATCCGTCGAAGCGGCAGACCAGCCGTTCGTTGCGCGCGAACAGGCGCGGGATCGCGGCGACCGCGGACGGCGCCACGCTGAACAGGCGCCCGGGCACGTGCGCGGTCTCGAGCAGGGTTCCATCCAGCGGCATGTGCACGCGATGGTAGTCGCGCGGCGACAGGTACACGGTGACGAAGGCACCGTCGCGATAGGCCGCCGCGGCCCGATCGTCGGCCAGCAGCTCGGCGGCGGTGAAATCGCGGCCCTTGGCTTGCAGCAGACGGCCCGCATCGATCGGCCCGGCCTGGCTGATGCGGCCGTCGGCCGGGCAGAGCACGACGGCGGGGTCGGGGTCGATCGGCCGCGCGCCGGGTCTCAGGGCGCGGGTGAAAAAGGCATCGAAATGCGCGTAGGCGTCGGGTTCGGCGGGCGCTGCGGCCTCGCCGAGATCGACGCCATAACGGCGCACGACCTGTCGGATCAGCAGGTTCTTCCACGGTGACCAGGTCCAGCGCGTGGCGCCGCGCATGATCGCGCTGAGGGCGCGATGCGGCAGCAGCGTCTGCAGTGCGGCCAGGCGCATCAGCGGCGCCAGGCGATCAGACGGGCGAGATCGTCGGCGATCGCGGCGGCACGCAGCGGCGGCAGGAACACCGCCAGTTCGCGTCCATGCGGATCGATCAGCACGACCACGCCGCTGTGGTCGATGCTCTCGCCGCCGTGCCCGTCCGGGGTGCGTGCATAGACGACGCCCAGGGCACGCGTCAGCGGTTGCAGTTGTGCGTCGGGGCCGGTGGCACCGATGAAGCCCGGATCGAACGCGCGCACGTACGCCGCCAGACGGGGGAGGGTGTCGCGCTGCGGATCCACCGAAATGAAATCGACCTGCACCTGCGTGCCCGGCTCCTGCGCACGCAGCTGCTGCAGGGCCCGGTGCAGGGTCGCCAGCGTGGTCGGGCAGATATCCGGGCACCGGGTGTAGCCGAAGAACACCAACGTGTAGCGGCCTTGCCAGTCGGCGACGGTCAGGGGCTTGCCGTCGCTTTGCGTCAGCGCAAAAGCGGGCAGCGGGCGCGGTTGCGGATACACCTGCGCGGACTGCATCGGCGGTGGTTGCGGCGGTGCGTGACCGCGCAGGCCCAGCCACAGGCCCAGCCCGGCGGCGATGGCCGCCACCACGACCAGCAGAAAGACCGGTACGCGACCGGTATCGCGACGCATGTGCATCGGCCGATTATAGCCGTCATGGATCGCTATACTTCGCGCTTTGCCCGGCCCGTTCCGTGACCGACGCCCTCGCCAGCCTCCTCGATTTCATCCGTTACGGCGCGACTCGGTTCGCCGCTGCCGGACTGAGCTTCGGGCACAGTCACGACAACCCGCTGGATGAAGCCACGCATCTGGTGCTCGCGAGTCTGCACCTGCCGCCGGATCTGCCGCCGGCTTACGCTGCGGCGCGCCTCACGCAGGCCGAGCGCGTACGGGTGCTGGCGCTGATCGAGCGCCGCATCAGCGAGCGTGTGCCGACCGCCTATCTGGTCGGCGAGGCCTGGTTCGCGGGGCTCAAGTTCAGATCCGATCCGCGTGCGCTGGTGCCACGCTCGCCGATCGCCGAGCTGATCGAGGCCGGCTTCTCGCCCTGGCTCGAGGGACGCGAGATCGGGCGTGCACTGGATCTATGCACCGGCTCCGGCTGCATCGGCATCGCCATGGCCGTGCATCAGCCGGCGTGGCGCGTGGATCTCGCCGACCTCAGTGCGGACGCCCTGGCGCTGGCGCAGGAGAATATCGCCTTCCAGCACGTCGAGGAGCGCGTGCGCGCGCGGCGCTCGGACCTGTTCGCGGGCCTGGCCGGCGAACGCTACGACCTGATCGTTTCCAACCCGCCCTATGTCACCGAGGCCGAGTACGCGGCGATGCCGGCCGAATACGCGCACGAACCCCGGCTCGGGCTGGCCGCCGGCAGCGATGGCCTCGATCTCGCGCTGCGAATCCTGCGCGATGCCGCCGCCCACCTCACCGGCGACGGCCTGCTGATCGTCGAGGTCGGCGAGAGCGAACGGGCGCTGGCCGCGCTGTTGCCCGAGGTCCCGTTCGTCTGGCTGGAATTCAAAGTCGGGCCGATGGGCGTGTTCCTGATCGATCGCGCCACGTTGCTCGATCACGCGGCGGCGATCCGCACCGCCGCGACCGGCCGCTGAGGAGCACGCGACATGGCCGGAAACACCTCGGGTACGCTGTTTGCCGTCACCACCTTCGGCGAGAGCCACGGTCCGGCCATCGGTTGCGTGATCGACGGCTGCCCGCCGGGACTGGCCTTGGGCGAACAGGACTTTGTCGCCGATCTTGCGCGCCGCGCCAGCGGGCGTACCCGCCACACCTCGCAGCGGCGCGAGACCGATGCCGTCGAGATCCTTTCCGGCCTCTATGAAGGGCGCACCACCGGCACTCCGATCGCGCTGCTGATTCGCAACACCGACGCGCGCTCGCGCGACTACGACGATCTGCTCGATACCTTCCGCCCGGCACACGCCGACTACACCTACTGGCAGAAATACGGCATCCGCGATCCGCGCGGCGGCGGTCGCAGTTCGGCGCGCGAGACGACGATGCGCGTCGCCGCCGGCGTGATCGCCAAGAAATGGCTGGCCGAGCGCCACGGCGTGCGCGTGCGCGGCTACCTCGCGCAGCTGGGTGCGATCACGGCGCAGCGGCCGGCCGATGGGGCGATCGACTGGGAGGCGGTCGAGCGCAACGCCTTTTTCTGGCCCGATGCGGCGCAGGTGCCCGAGCTCGAAACCGCCATGGACGCGCTGCGCAAGGCCGGCGACTCGGTCGGCGCGCGCGTGACCGTGGTCGCCGAAGGCGTGCCGCCGGGCTGGGGCGAGCCGATCTACGGCAAGCTCGACGCCGAGCTGGCGGCGGCGCTGATGAGCATCAATGCGGTCAAGGGCGTCGAGATCGGCGACGGGTTCGCCAGCGTGGCGCAGCACGGCAGCGAGCATCGCGACGAGATGACACCGGCCGGCTTTCTGTCCAATCATGCCGGCGGCGTTCTCGGCGGCATCAGCAGCGGCCAGCCAGTGATCTGCTCGATCGCGCTGAAGCCGACGTCCAGCATCCGCATGCCCGGGCGCAGCGTGAACCGGCAGGGCGAGCCGGTCGAGGTCGTGACCACCGGCCGCCACGATCCCTGCGTCGGCATCCGCGCCACGCCGATCGCCGAGGCGATGGTGGCGCTGGTGCTGATGGATCTGGCGTTACGGCACCGCGCGCAGTGCGGCGATGTCGGGCCGGTCACGCCGCGTATCCCGGGCAGCTGAGCGCGGCGCCGGCGTTTCCGCCCGTGCCTGACCGGTCCGTGCCCCGATCCCGGCCCATCATTCGCTGAATCCGCAACCCGCCATCCCTCGACCCCGAGTCCCGCATGAGCAAGAAAGACCACTACAACGTCGCCATGGTCGGCGCCACCGGCGCCGTCGGCGAGACCCTGCTGCAGATCCTCGCCGAGCGCGCGTTTCCGGTCGGCGAACTGCTGCCGCTGGCCAGCGCGCGCTCGGCCGGCGAGACGATCAGCTTCGGCGGCCGGCGCATCACGGTGCGTGACCTTGCCGGATGCGATTTCGCCGGCGTCGACATCGCGTTCTTTTCGGCGGGCGCTGCGGTCAGCCGCGAGCATGCGCCGCGCGCGGCCGCAGCCGGCGCGGTGGTGATCGACAACACCTCCGAGTTCCGCTATCGCGACGACATCCCGCTGGTGGTCAGCGAGGTCAACCCGCACGCGATCGCCCGGTACCCGCGCCACGGCATCATCGCCAACCCCAACTGCTCGACCATGCAGATGCTGGTGGCGCTGGCGCCGATCCAGCGCGCGGTCGGCATCGAGCGCATCAACGTGGCTACTTATCAGTCGGTCTCGGGCGCCGGGCGTTCGGGCATGGAGGAACTGGGCCGCCAGACCGCGGCGCTGCTCGGCTTCCAGGCCGTCGAGTCATCCAAATTTCCGTTGCAGATCGCCTTCAACCTGATTCCGCACATCGACGTCTTCCAGGACAACGGGTACACCAAGGAAGAGATGAAGATGGTCTGGGAGACGCGCAAGATCCTCGAGGACGATTCGATCCAGGTGAATCCGACCGCGGTGCGCGTTCCGGTGTTCTATGGCCACGCCGAGGCGGTGCATATCGAGACCCGGGACAAGATCAGTGCCGCTCGCGCTCGCGAGCTGCTGCAGGCTGCGCCCGGCGTGGTGCTGGTCGACGAACGCATCGCCGGCGGCTACCCCACGCCGGTGACCCACGCCGCCGGCACCGATCCGGTGTATGTCGGCCGCGTGCGTGAGGATATTTCCCATCCGCGCGGACTGGATCTGTGGGTGGTCGCCGACAACATCCGCAAGGGGGCCGCCCTGAACGCGGTCCAGGTGGCGGAACTCTTGGTGAAATCCTATTTGTGAACTAAAGTTGCGGCATCGTCCTGAGGTCGCGTCGAGTTCCGGCGTGACCGCGGTGGCGGCCACTGCCTTGGGGGCTCGACGCGATGAACCGTACGCACAAGCTGTCGCTGGCGATTGCTCTGGCCTTGACCAGTTCGCCGCTGCTCGCCATGGGCCTGGGCCAGATCCAGGTCCATTCGCAACTGGGACAGCCGCTGGTGGCGGAAATCCCGCTGTCGGTGGACAGCCCCGCCGAGGCCGCCAGCCTGCAGGTGGGCATGGCGCCGGCCAAGGATTTCACGCGTGCCGGGATCAGCCTCAACCAGATGGCGATGCCGCTGCAGTTCACGGTCACCACCAACGCCCGCGGCGAGCACGTGATCCGCGTGACCACCATCGATCCGGTGCGTGCGCCCTACCTCGACTTCCTGCTGCAGGTGAACTGGTCCAACGGGCGCCTGCTGCGCGAGTACACGGTGTTGCTGGATCCGCCCAACTACGCCCCGGCCGCACCGGCCATTGCCGCGGCACCTGCAACCGCCACGCGCACCACCGCGGGGGCGACGACGGCGCCCGCCGCGGCTGCGCCAGCGATCCCGGCAGCGACGGCCCTGCCCGCGGCCACCCCGCGCATCGCCGGCGATACCTATGGCCCGGTCAAGGGCGGACAAACCCTGACCCAGGTCGCCCGTGCGGTGCGACCGGACCGCAAGGTCAGCATGGATCAGGTGATGGTCGCGCTGCTGGCGGCCAATCCCAACGCATTCGTGCACGGCAACATCAACGGGCTCAAGCGCGGCGCCATCCTGCGCATTCCCAGCACCCAGCAGATCAGCACCCGCAGCGCCGCCGCCGCCGCCGCCGAAGTACGCCGGCAGATCGAGGACTGGCGTGGCGCCGCACCCAGACCGACGCTGCTGGCCGGTGCCGGGGAGACCGGTGCTTCCCGATCGGCGGCGACGGCCGCGACCACGGCCGGTGGACGCCTGCAGCTGGTGCCTCCGGCGAGCGCCGGACAAAGCGCGGCCACGCGCGCCGGCGTGGCCGGGGGTACCGGCAGTGCGGCCATCGCCGGATTGAAGGCCGATCTGGCCCGCGCCCAGGAGTCGCTGGCCAGCCAGCGCCAGCACAGCGATGATTTGAAAGCGCGGCTGCAGGCGGTCGAGGGCATCAACAGCAAGAACCAGCAGCTGCTGGCGCTCAAGAACGACGAGATCGCCGAGCTGCAGCGCAAGCTGGCGCAGGTGGCCAAGGCCGGCCCGGCGACGGTTGCCGTGGCGACCGCGCCCGTCAAGCCCGTCCCGGGCGCGAAATCGAACCCGGCGCCGGCCGCCAGCGTCGGCAAGCCGGCCGCGGCCGCCTCGGTGGCTGCGCCGGCGTCGAGCGTCGCCGCGGCATCCAGCGTGCCCGCCGTCGCCGCCAGTGCCAGGCCTGCGGCTGCCGCCCGTGCCAGCAAGCCCGTCGCGGTCAAGCCGAAGCCGGCTGCAGCGGTCGTGCCGCCTGCTGCGGAAGTTGCCAGGCCGTGGTATCTGCAGGTCTGGGCGCTGGTGGCCGCGGGTGTGGTCGTGCTGCTCCTGCTGGTGCTCGCGTTGCGCGGCCGCCGCAGCGCGCCGACCCCCGCGAGCGGAACCGGCTCGATTGCCGACCAGTTCGGTGACGATCCCTTTCACGGCGGCGATGATTCCGCCCACGAAGGCGACGCCGAGGTCCGGTCGCTGCGGGCGCAGATGGCCGAATATCCGGGCGATGCCGGCCTGCATCTGGAGCTGGTGAGCCTGTACTACGCCCGCAATGACGTGGCCGGTTTCGAGGCTGCCGCCGAAGCGATGCATGCCGAGGTCGATCCCGCGTCGACCGAGTGGCAGGCCGTGGAGGCGATGGGCGAGGAGCTCAGTCCGCATCATCCGTTGTTCGAGCGAGACTCGTCGGCGACCGATCCGGCGCCCGACCAATACGCCGAACCCGCGGTGGCCGATCCTGCCGGCGACCCGGTTCCCGCCGCCGCTTCCGGTTACAGTTTCGATTTCGACCTGTCACCGGTTCATGCCGACATCGCCGTACCCGGCATGCACGCGCCGCAACCGCCGCTGGCCGGCCATGATCTGCCCGATGGCCCCGATCTCCCCTTCCTGAACTTCGACGACGAGGAGGCCTTGCGCCGCGCCGCCGAGGACCAACCGCCGGCCACGCCGATGGCCTCGACCTTCAGCGAGGATCCTGCGGATACCAAGCTCGATCTGGCGCGGGCCTATCTCGACATGGGTGATCGCGACGGTGCCCGTGCCATGCTCGAGGAGGTTCTTGCCGAGGGCAGTGCGACCCAGAAGGACGAGGCGCACCGCCTGCTGGGCGAGATGCGCTGAAAGCGGGGACTCGGATCCCGGGAAAGGCCGTCGACCTCGACGCGCGATGCATCGTGCCGATGGCACGGCTCCGCGATCCGTCGCCCGGGCTTTTTCGATCCACCATTCGCCTCCGGTTCCGCGCACTCGAGCGCTGCTCGCTGCGCTGCTCGGTCCCGGGTCGTCGGCCGCGGCCCCGGGTCGCGACGCCTTCGCCGCCTTCCGATTTCCGGCACAGCCCGCATGCGCATCGCCATTGGCATCGAATATGACGGCCGCGACTTTCTCGGCTGGCAGCGTCTGGGCCATGGGCCGAGCGTGCAGGCGGCCGTCGAGGCGGCGCTGTCAAAGGTTGCCGCCCATGCGGTCGAGGTCCATTGCGCCGGACGGACCGATGCCGGCGTGCATGCGCGATGCCAGGTGGCGCATTTCGATTCCGCCGCCGCGCGTACCTCGCGGGCCTGGATGCTGGGAGCCAACAGCCTGCTGCCGGCACGTGTCGCGGTGCTGTGGGCACAGCCGGTGGCTGCCGATTTCCACGCCCGCCACGCGGCCCGTGCTCGGCGCTATCGCTACCGCATCCTGACCCGCGCGGTGCGGCCCGCGCTGGAGGCGGGCCGGGTCACCTGGGAGCGCCGGCCGCTGGATGCCGCGGCGATGCATGCTGCCGCACAGGCCCTGGTGGGACGTCATGATTTTTCCGCGTTCCGGGCGATTTCCTGCCAGGCGCCCAGTGCGGTGCGCGAGGTGCGTGACATCAGCGTGCGCCGCGATGGCGCCTGCATCGACATCGACATCGTCGCCAACGCCTTTCTGCATCACATGGTGCGCAACATCGTCGGCTCGCTGCTTCCGGTCGGCCGGGGCGAGCGTCCGCCGGAATGGATCGCCCAGCTGCTGGCCGGTCGTGATCGCGAGGTGGCCGGCCCGACCGCCCCGCCCGATGGCCTCACGTTTCTTGGACCGCTGTATCCGGCACAATGGGACCTTCCCGCCGAGGTAACCCTGTGAACGCGTGGGCGCGACTGCGCGTCAAATGCTGCGGCATCACCCGGGTCGAGGACGCAACGCTCGCGGCGACGCTGGGAGCCGATGCCATCGGCCTGGTGTTCACCCGCTGCAGCCCGCGTTGCGTCGGACTCGAGCAGGCGCTGGCCATCCGTGCGGCGCTGCCTCCGCTGGTCGCCGCGGTCGCGCTGTTCATGGACGACGAGCCCGGCTGGGTGCGCGAAGTCGTCGAGCATGTGCAGCCTGACCTTTTGCAGTTCCACGGTGATGAAGACGCCGGTTATGCGCAGCAGTTCGGCCGGCGCTACCTGAAGGCGATCGCGATGGCGGACGCCGGCGATCCGGCGGCCCGGATGGCTGCGCATCCGCATGCTGCGGGCTTCCTGCTCGACGGTCACGCGCGCGGCGAGGCCGGCGGTCGCGGGCGTGCGTTCGACTGGACGCGTGTCCCGCGGCACACTGGCCGCCCCTGGCTGCTGGCCGGAGGGCTGGATGCGGACAACGTGGCGGCAGCGATCCGCGCCGCGCGGCCCTACGGGGTGGATGTCTCCAGCGGCATCGAATGCGCGCCGGGCATCAAGGACCCGCTGCGCATGCGGCGTTTCATCGCTGCCGTGCGCGCGGGCGAGCACGACGCGGCGGCACCGCATTCCGGCACGGCCTCGCCGCGGGACTGAGCCTGCCGGTCTTTCACGTCACACGGACATCACCATGGCAGCACGACTGGACTCACCCGTGACCATCGATTACCACGCCTGGCCGGATGCGCGCGGGCGTTTCGGCACCTACGGCGGCAGCTACGTCGCCGAGACCCTGATGGCTCCGCTGGCCGAGCTGACCGCGGCCTACCTGGCGGCGCGCGAGGATGCCGCGTTCCAGGCCGAATTCGAGCGCGACCTCAAGCACTACGTCGGCCGGCCCAGCCCGATCTACCACGCCGAGCGACTGTCGCACGATGTCGGCGGTGCGCAGATCCTGCTCAAGCGCGAGGATCTCAATCACACCGGTGCGCACAAGATCAACAACACCGTCGGGCAGGCACTGATGGCGCGGCGCATGGGCAAGCGCCGCATCATCGCCGAAACCGGCGCCGGCCAGCACGGCGTCGCCACCGCGACGGTCTGCGCGCGCATGGGGATGGAGTGCGTCGTCTACATGGGCGAGACCGACATCGCGCGCCAGTCGATCAACGTCTTCCGCATGAAGCTGCTGGGCGCGACCGTGGTGCCGGTGACGTCCGGATCGAAGACGCTCAAGGACGCGCTCAACGAGGCGCTGCGCGACTGGGTCACCCACGTCCACGACACCTACTACATCATCGGCACCGTGGCCGGGCCGCACCCCTATCCGATGATGGTGCGCGACTTCAACGCGGTGGTCGGCCGCGAGGCGCGCGCGCAGATGCTGGCCGAATACGGTCGCCTGCCCGACGTGCTCACCGCCTGCGTCGGTGGCGGCTCCAACGCGATCGGCCTGTTCCATGCCTTCCTCAACGATCGCGCCGTGCGCATCGTCGGCGCCGAGGCGGCGGGCGAGGGCATCGCCACGGGGCATCATGCCGCTTCGCTGGCGGCCGGCCGGCCCGGCGTGCTGCATGGCAACCGCACCTATGTGATCTGTGACGACGACGGCCAGATCACCGAGACGCATTCGATCTCGGCCGGCCTCGACTATCCCGGCGTCGGCCCCGAGCATGCCTTCCTCAAGGACACCGGTCGTGCCGAGTACGTCGGTGTCACCGATGACGAGGCGATGGCGGCGTTCCACCGCCTGGCGCGCAGCGAGGGCATCCTCGCCGCGCTGGAGTCCGCGCATGCCGTCGCCCAGGCGATCAAGCTGGCCAGCGATCTGCCGCGTGACGCGCTGGTCCTGTGCAACCTTTCCGGCCGCGGCGACAAGGACGTGCAGACGATCGCCGCGCGTGAAGGGATCACCTTGTGACCAATCGCATCGACCAGCGCTTTGCGCAGCTCAAGGCCGCCGGCCGCACCGGCCTGATCCCGTTCATCACCGCCGGCGATCCGCGGCCCGACGCCACCGTGCCGCTGCTGCATGCGCTGGTGGCGGCCGGTGCCGACCTGATCGAGATCGGCGTGCCGTTTTCCGATCCGATGGCCGACGGGCCGGTGATCCAGCACGCCAACGAACGCGCGCTCAAGCGCGGCGTGGGCCTGGGGCAGGTCCTGGGCTGGGCGCGCGAATTCCGCCGCGACGACGCCTGCACCCCGCTGGTGTTGATGGGCTATCTCAATCCGATCGAGATCTACGGGTACGCGCGTTTCGCCGCCGACGCGGTCGCGGCCGGCGTGGACGGCGTGCTGCTGGTCGACTGCCCGCTGGAGGAAGACGACACCGCGCAGGCCATCCGCGCGGCCGGGCTGCGGCAGATCCACCTCGCCGCGCCGACGACCGCGCCGCAACGGCTGGATCAGCTGTGCCGGCGTGCCGAAGGGTTTCTCTATTACGTCAGCTTCGCCGGCATCACCGGCGCCCTGCGCCTGAGCACCGCGGACATCGCCCAGCGCGTCGCGGCGATCCGTGCCGCGTCGCGGGCGCCGATCGCGGTCGGCTTCGGCGTGCGCGACGCCGGCAGCGCGGTGGCGATCGCAGGTTACGCTGACGCGGTCGTGATCGGCAGCGCGCTGGTCGAGCGGATCGCCGGCAGCGCGGATGCCGCCGAGGCCTGCGCGCGGGCACGCGCGTTTCTGGCGCCGATCCGCGACGCGCTGAACGCGCGCGCGGCGGCCTGAAGCACACGACGACACGCGCAGCGAGCGCGGAATCTGCACGGGAGAGGACGACGATGAGCTGGCTGAACCGATTGCTGCCCGGTGCCCGCGAGCGCAAGCCGCGGGCGGCGGCCAAGGGCAAGGTGCCGGAGGGCGTGTGGGAAAAATGCGCCGGCTGCGGCTCGGCGCTGTACCGGCCCGAGCTGGAGCGCAACCTGATGGTGTGCCCCAAGTGCGGCCATCATCATCCGGTCGGCGCGCGCGCGCGGCTGGCCGCCTTCCTCGACGAAGGCAGCGGCGAGGAGCTCGACGCCGATCTGGCGCCGACCGACGCGCTGCACTTTCGCGACTCCAAGAAATATCGTGACCGGATCATCGCCGCGCAGAAGACGACCGGCGAGAAGGACGCGCTGGTGGTGATGCGCGGCCAGCTCAAGCAGAGTCCGCTGGTGGTGGCGGCATTCGAGTTCGCCTACATGGGCGGCTCGATGGGTTCGGTGGTCGGCGAGAAGTTCGCGCGCGGCGCCGAGCGCGCGCTGGCCGAGCGCATTCCGCTGGTGTGTTTTGCCGCCACCGGCGGCGCACGCATGCAGGAAGGCCTGCTGTCGCTGATGCAGATGGCCAAGACCGCGGCCGCGCTGGCGCGCCTGCGCGACGCCGGCGTGCCCTACGTGTCGGTGCTGACGCATCCGACCACCGGCGGTGTTTCCGCCAGTCTCGGCATGCTCGGCGACATCAATGTCGGGGAGCCGAGGGCATTGATCGGTTTCGCCGGGCCACGCGTGATCGAGCAGACCGTGCGCGAGACCCTGCCGGAGGGCTTCCAGCGTTCGGAGTTCCTGCTCGAGCACGGCGCCATCGACCTGATCCTCGATCGCCGCCAGCAGCGCGACAAGCTGGCGGCCCTCTTGGCGCTGCTGGGCCGCAAGTCGCGCGCCGCCTGAGGCCGGACGTCCGGGGGCCGGCGCTTCGATCAGCGGCAGATCTTGGCCAGCAGCGTGCGTTGTGCCGAGTGCGGCATGGCGTCGCCCGCGAGCACCCGCGTGTAGCGGCCATCGCTGCCGAGCTGCCAGGCCTGGGCATTGTCGACCAGGTAGTTGGCCAGGGCCTCCTCGTACACCCGCGCGGCCAGCTCCGGGTCGAGGATCGGAAATCCGACCTCGATCCGCCGCAGCAGGTTGCGTTCCATCCAGTCGGCGCTGGCGCAGTACAGTTCGGGGGCGCCGTCGTTGGCGAACCAGTACACCCGGCTGTGCTCGAGAAAACGCCCGACGACCGAACGCACACGAATGCGTTCGGAGATCCCGGGCAGGCCGGGGCGCAGGGTGCAGCCGCCGCGCACGATCAGATCGATCTCGACGCCGGCGCCGGAAGCGCGGTACAGCGCCTGGATCACGCCGGGCTCGTTGAGGGCGTTGATCTTGGCGATGATGCGCGCCTCGCGGCCGGCGCGCGCGTGCGCGGTCTCGCGCTCGATCTTCGCCATCAGGCCCTTGTGCAGGGTGAATGGCGAGTGCAGCAGCCGCTTGAGCTTGATCATCGGGCCCAGCCCCGACATCTGCTGGAACACCTTGTGCACGTCCTCGCCGATCTCCGCATGCGCGGTCATCAGGCCGATATCGGTGTACAGGCGCGAGGTCAGCTGGTGGTAATTGCCGGTGGACAGATGCACGTAGCGGCGCAGGCGGCGGCCCTCGCGGCGCACGATCAGCAGCATCTTGGCGTGGGTCTTGTAGCCGACCACACCGTACACCACCTGCACGCCGGCCGACTGCAGCCGGTTGGCGAGGCGGATGTTGGCCTCCTCGTCGAAGCGCGCGCGCAACTCCACCACCACGGTGACGTCCTTGCCGGCGCGCGCGGCCTCGACCAGCGACTCGACCAGCGGCGAATCGGTGCCGACGCGATACAGCGTCTGCTTGATCGCCAGCACATCGGGATCCTGCGCCGCCTGACGCAGCAGCTCCATCACGGCCTGGAACGATTCATAGGGATGGTGCAGCAGCACGTCGTGCTGGCCGATGGCATCGAACACGTTGGGCGTCTGCAGCAGCGCCGGCGCCAGGCGCGGGGTGAACTTGGCGAACTTCAGGTCGGCGCGGTCGACCTGGTCGTAGATCGCCAGCACGCGATTGAGATTGACCGGCCCGGCGCAGCGGTAGACGTCGGCTTCGCTGAGCTCGAAGTTCGCCATCAGCAGCTCGGTGATCGCCTTGGGGCAGTTCTCGGCGATCTCCAGGCGCACCGGGCGCGCATAGCCGCGTCCGATCAGCTCCTCGGTCAGCGCGTTGGCCAGGTTCTCGACCTCCTCCTCCTCGATGGTCAGTTCGCTGTTGCGGGTGACCCGGAACTGGTAGGAGCCCTGCACCCGGAAGCCGGGAAACATCTCGTCGGCGAACTGTTGCAGCAGGCCGGCCAGGAAGATGAACTCGTGAGGCGACTGCGACACCTGCGAGGGCAGGCGGATCAGCCGCGGCAGCGAGCGCGGCGCGCGCACCAGTGCCATGTGGCCGGCATGACCGAAGGCATCGCGGCCTTCGAGCACGACGGCGATGTTGAGACTCTTGTTGAGGATGCGCGGGAACGGATGCGCCGGATCCAGCCCCAGCGGGGACAGGACCGGCAGGATCTCGTTCTGGAAGTAGCCTTGCAGCCAGCGCTTCTGCCTGGCCGTCCATTTGTCGCGGGTCAGGAAGCGGATGCCTTCCTCGGCCAGCGCCGGCTGCAGCTCGTCCGACCAGGTCATGTACTGCTCGCGCACCAGCTCCAGTGCGCGCTCGCGGATGCGCGTCAGCACCTCGCTGGGTGCCAGGCCGTCGGCGCCGGGGCGGGCATCACCGAAGGCCAGATGCTGCTTGAGGACCGCGACGCGCACCTCGAAGTATTCATCGAGGTTGGTATTGGCGATGCACAGGAAGCGCAGCCGCTCCAGCAGCGGCATGCGCGGGTCGCGCGCCTGCGCCAGCACGCGAAAATTGAATTCGAGTGCCGCCAGCTCGCGGTTGAGGAACAGCTCGGGACGGTCGAGGTCGGGGGCCTGGGTCATCGGTTGCAATCCTGCGGGGCGCTGAGCATGGCGGTAGCGCGCGCGCGCGGCAACCGGCGCCGGCTCAGGCCTCCTCGGTGCCGGGCGCGAGCGCGCGTTCGCTGCCGAAGACCGCGCTGAACGTCGAGCCGCGCCCGGGTTCGCTTGCGACCGTCAGTCGGCCCTGGTGCAGGTTGAGCACGTGCTTGACGATCGAAAGCCCCAGCCCGGTGCCGCCGGTTTCGCGCGAGCGGCTGGACGAGACCCGGTAGAAGCGTTCCGTCAAGCGCGCCTGGTGACTGGCCGGGATGCCGTAGCCGGTGTCGCTGACCGCGAATTCCAGCCCTTCCGGCGTACGCCGCCAGCGAATCCCGATGCGGCCGCCGGTCGGCGTATAGCGCACGGCGTTGCTGACCAGATTGGAGAACGCGCTGTGCAACTCCTTGAGCGAGCCAAGCAGATCGAGCTCGTCGTCGACCTCGACCTCGATCGTGTGCCGACCGCGGCTCAGCGCCTCGGCCTCCTTGCGCAGGGTGGCCAGCAGTGCCCGCATCGCGACATGCTCCTCGACCAGCCGGGGCTGGGTCTCCAGCCGCGACAAGGTCAGCAGATCCTCGACGATCTGGGCCATGCGCCGCGACTGCAGGCGCATCTCGCCGATGATCGGCTCCAGCTCGGGCGTGTCGACGGGATCGAGCAGCTCGAGATAGCCGTGGATCACGGTCAGCGGCGTGCGCAGCTCATGCGAGACATTGGCGACGAAATCGCGGCGGATCTGCTCGAGACGATTGAGATTGCTGATGTCGCGCGCGATCAGCAGCCGCTGGTCGCGGCCGATCGGCAGCAGCGACAGCGTCAGATGCAGGGTCGCATCGGCGGGCGCGGGCACATCGTCCAGCGGCCCGCCGTCGTCGTGGTCGAGCCAGTCGGCGATCGTGCTGCCGGCGAGGCGGTCGCGCAACACGGCGCGGCGATCCTGCGGTCGACGCAGGCCGAGCAGGCGTACCGCGGCCTCGTTGAACCAGCGCACACGGCCTTCGCGGTCCAGCAGTACCAGGGCATCGGGCAGCGCCGCGGCCGCATTGCGCAGCGCGCGCAGCTGGCCGGCCAGCCGGCGCGTGCGGAGGGCATGGCGCGCCGCATCGGCGGTGGCGGACGGTGACAGCGCGGTTGCGGGCATGCGGGATTCCTGGAGGTGCCGGTGCGTCAGTACCGCGACCAGCGCCAGCATCGAGGCGATGGCGATGCCGGTCACCGTCGCGTGCAGGGCGTGACCCAGCGCGGCGGCGACCAGCAGCGCGACCGCGCTGCCGAGGCCGAGGCGAACCGCGGTCAGGCGCATGCCGGCTGCGGCTGGTCGCCGCGACCCGGCGCGGGCAGGCCGTCGGTCATCAGAAGCTCGCGGAAAAGCGGTAGCCGGTGCCGCGCACGGTCTGCACCATGCGATCGAACTGCCAGGGCTCCAGCGTCTTGCGCAGGCGGCGGATGTGCACGTCCACCGTGCGCTCCTCGACGTACACGCTGCCGCCCCAGACATGGTCCAGCAACTGGGTGCGCGAATACACGCGCTCGGCATGGGTCATGAAGAAGTACAGCAAGCGGTACTCGGTGGGGCCGATCGGCACGGCCTGGTCGCCCGCGAACACGCGGTGCGCCGGGCCGTCGATGCGCAACCCGCCGATCTCGACCATGCCGGTGCCGTCATCGCCCTGGCTGCGCCGCAGCACGGCGCGGATGCGCGCCAGCAGCTCGCGCGTCGAGAACGGCTTGATCACGTAGTCGTCGACGCCGGCCTCGAGGCCATTGACGCGGTCCATCTCTTCGCCGCGCGCCGTCAGCATGATGATCGGGACCTCGCGGGTGAGGTCTTCCTTGCGCAGCCGACGCGCCAGGTCCAGTCCGCTCATGCCCGGGAGCATCCAGTCGAGCAGGATCAGGTCGGGCACCTGCTCGGCCATCGCCAGCTGGGCGGCGCGCGCGTCGGCGGCATGCACCGGCTCCATGCCGGCCTTGCGCAGGGCGAAGGCCACCATGTCGCGGATCGAGGCTTCGTCTTCGACGATCAGGATGCGTTTCTGCACGCGGCTTACGCCTTTGCTTGCCTGTGACGCAATGATTGCAGCGTGATCCTGTTACGCGGCAATGACAATCGAGCGCGTTTCGATGACAACTCCGCTGCGGCCGGCTCAGCCGGAGCCGCTGCCGTCCTGCTGGCGCAGGTGGCGTTTGCGCATCTCCAGCACGATCGGCGTGATCCAGGCGATGCGCGCCTCGATGCGCGCGCGCTGGTAGTAGTCGAGATCGCTGCGCTTGACCAGGCGCTGCAGCTGGTCGAGCGCGTCGGCCGGCTGCCCGGCGAGGAAGGTCGCGTCGGCGTAGGCCTCGGCGGCGCGGATCGGCTGGCCGGCGAGGCCGGCGGCTCGACCATAGGTGCGATAAAGGTCGGGTTCGTCGGCGTCATCGAGCAGCGGCTTGAGCAGGTGCGCTGCCTCGGGTGCCCCATCGGCCTTGCCATCGGCCAGCAGCGCCTTGGCGTAGGCCAGCGCCACGGCATGATTGCGCGGCCAATCGCGGCTGATCGCCGCGTAGCGCTGCAGCGAGGCCGCGCGCGCGCCGGCGACCAGCTGCGCGTGCGCGGTCGCCAGCCGCAGCGGCAGGTTGTCCGGATGCGCTGCCAGCAGCGGCTCGAGCTGGCGCAGGGCCGCGCTGCCGTCGCCGAGACGGATCAGGGTCAGGGCATAACCGTAGTGGTTGGCCGGGGTATTGAAGCTCGGATGCTGCTGCAGATTCCGGGCGTAGTAGTCGGTCAGCGTGGTGAGCTGGTCGCTCATCAGAACGCGCACGCGCTCGCGCATCAGGGCATAGAGCGCGTAGGCACCCTTGCCCTCCTCGCCGTCGGCATGGCGCGCGTATGCGAGCAGCTCGCCCGGGTGGCGCACATAGGGCAGGGGCGCGATGCTGGTCTGCCAGTGGCTTCCGAAGGTGTAGACCGCGGCGGGATGCGCGCGCATCTGCTCCTCGATCACATGGGCGCGCGCCTCGGCTTCGCTGATGCGCTGCGAGGTCACCGGGTGGGTCTGCAGCAGCTGCGGCAGATCGCCACTGCCGCGGTCGGGGCGCAGATCCTCCTGCATGCGCTGGAAGAACCCGGCCATCGCCTCGGGATTGAAGCCGGCGCGGGCCAGTGTGCCGATGCCGACGCGGTCCGCCTCCTCCTCGTCGTGACGGGTGAAATTGAGCTGGCGCTGCGCGGCCAGCCCCTCGCTGCCCGCGAGGATCGCGATCGGCGCGTTGCCGTTGCTGCCGCCGGCCGCGCCGGCCGCAAGCGCGCCCAGCAGCGCCAGCGCGAGCAGCGGCGTGGTCTTGCGCGCATCCTCGAAGGCGCGTTCCAGGTGATGCTGGGTGATGTGCGCGATCTCGTGCGCCAGCACCGCGGCCAGCTCGCTTTCGCTGCGGGTGGCGATGATCAGGCCGGCGTTGACGCCGATGTAGCCGCCCGGGGCGGCAAACGAGTTGATCTGCGAGTTGCGCACCACGAAAAAGGTGAACTTCTGCTTGGGTTCGTCGCTGACGGCGACCAGCCGGTATCCGAGGCTGCTGACGTAGGCATCGACCAGGGGATCATCGAGCACCAGGTCCATCGCGCGCATCTGGTGCAGCATGTCGGCGCCATAGGCCTGCTCCTCGGTCGGCGAGATCAGCGCGGCCGCCGAGCTGCCGAGGTCCGGCAGTCGGAACGAGGTCTGCGCACCGGCCGCGAAGGCGATGCCGGCGACCAGCGGGACGAGGTAACGGGAGCGTTTGCGCATACGGGGCATCATCATCGCCGGGCGCACGTTAGCGCGCCGTTGCGTGCGCCGCCAGCGCACGCACGTCGGCGTCCATGCGCGATGCGGGGGGCTTGCGTGCAGTCGGTGGCACCCGCATTCTGCGCCCGTGCAGGCCGCCGCTGCGCGCGGCCGCCACGGAGTCCGCAATGCCCGTCATCGAGATCTACACTACCGCTGTCTGCCCATATTGCGTGGCGGCCAAGAATCTTTTCAGGAGCAAGGGTTTGCAGTGGACGGAGTCGCGGGTGGATGTCGATCCGGCCAAGCGCGAGGAGATGCTGACGCGCAGCGCCGGTCGGCGCACGGTGCCGCAGATCTTCATCAACAACCAGCACGTCGGCGGCTTTGACGAGCTGGCCGCGGCGGACCGCGACGGGCGCCTGGCCACCCTGCTGGCGGAGGCTGCGCCGTGAGCGATCGGATCAGGGACTTCACCGCGTTCCGCCAGCGCATGAACGCGCGCATTCTCGAGCACGACAACCAGGTCGTGCGACGCTTCTTCGCGCTGGACACACAGTGCTACAAGGACGGCGCGCTGGAGGTGCGCACCAAGGAGATGCTCGGCCTGGTCGCGTCACTGGTCCTGCGCTGCGATGACTGCGTCAGCTACCACGTCGCCCAGTGCAGGGAGGCCGGCATCAGCCGCGAGGAGATGCTCGAAGTGTTCCAGGTGGGGCTGGTGGTGGGCGGGTCGATCGTGATTCCGCACCTGCGCCGCGCGGTGGATTTTCTCGATGAGCTCGAGGCCGCGGCTGAATAGCCGCGGGTCCGAGGCCGGGCGGGCATCCGGTGGCCCCGGTCGCGTCGCAGCGCCACGGAGCGGTCGCGCATGCTTGTCGCCGCGGGCCACGCTGACCGATAATCGCCGGCTTGCTACGTGGCGGGCTGCGCCGCGAGGAGCGTTCGATGAGCAAGACCATCGCGGTGATCCCTGGCGACGGCATCGGTCCCGAGATCATGCAGGCCACCTTGCGCGTGCTGGATGCGCTCGATTGCGGCCTCGCCTACGATTTCGTCGAGGCCGGCATGGCGGCGCAGGAGCGGCAGGGTGAACTGCTGCCGCAGGCGACGCTGGACGCCATCGCCCGCCATCGCGTCGCGCTCAAGGGGCCGCTGACCACGCCGATCGGCGGCGGCTTCAGCTCGCTCAACGTCGAGCTGCGCCGACGCTTCGACCTCTACGCCAACGTGCGCCCGGCAATCAGCTTTCCCGGCACCAAGGCGCGCTACGAGCACATCGACATCCTCATCGTGCGCGAGAACACCGAGGGCGCCTACCTGTCCGAAGGTCAGACCGTCTCGGCCGACGGGGAGACGGCGGAGTCGATCATCCGCATCACCCGCCGCGGCTCCGAGCGCATCGTGCGTTACGCCTTCGAGCTGGCCCGTCGCAAGGGCCGCCGCAAGGTCACGGTGGTGCACAAGGCCAACATCATGAAGACCACCTCGGGCCTGTTCCTGAAGGTGGCGCGCGAGGTCGCCCGCGACTATCCCGAAATCGACTGCAACGAGTTGATCGTCGACAACACCTGCATGCAGCTGGTGATGCGGCCGGAGCAGTTCGATGTGATCGTCACCACCAACCTGTTCGGCGACATCCTGTCCGACCTCTGCGCGGGTCTGGTCGGCGGCCTCGGCCTGGCGCCCGGTGCGAACATCGGCAGCGAAGCGGCGATCTTCGAGGCCGTGCACGGCTCGGCGCCGGACATCGCCGGCAAGGGCGTGGCCAATCCCTGCGCGTTGCTGCTGGCGGCTGCCGACCTGCTCGACCATCTCGATCTGGTCGAGCAAGGACGGCGCGTGCGCCGCGCCATCCACGACACCCTGCAGGCACGTGATCGCCTCACGCCCGACCTCGGCGGCAGCGGCAGCACGGGCACCTTCGCCGATGCGCTGGTCGAGCGGGTACGCGGCGGACGCAGCCGCGCGGCCTGAGACGCGAGGGCGACCGTCGTGCGTGGTCAGTGCCGCAACACATGCGCCGGGCCGCCGCCCGCCCGGAAGCCCGCCGCCAGCGCGCGCTGCACATAGGCGATGGCGCGACGGACCGCGACGCGCGGCACGACCCCCTTGGCCAGCTCGGCGGCAATCGCCGCAGCCAGCGTGCAGCCCGTGCCGTGGCCTTCGAGCGCGCGGCGCGGATGGCTGATCTCGATCATGCCGCGCGCGTCGTAGTAGCGATCGACGAGGACGGTCCCGCGACCATGGCCGCCCTTGAGCAGCACGGAGCGCGCACCCTTCGTCATCAGGGCCCTGGCGGCGGCGTCGGCGTCGCGCCGGCTGCGGATGCGCAAGCCCGTCAGCGCTTCCGCTTCCGGGCGGTTGGGCGTCAGCACATCAGCCAACGGCATCAGATCCTCGACCAGCACCGTGATCGCGTCGGCATCCAGCAGGCGCGCTCCGCGGGTCGCGATCATCACCGGGTCGACCACGATCCAGGGCGGTTGCCGCTGTGCCAACTCGCGCGCGACCAGCCGGACCGCGGCCGCGCTGCCGAGCATCCCGGTCTTGACCGCCGCGACGGGGAAGTCGTCGAACACCGCGGCGATCTGCGCGCGCAGAGCGCGCAGCGGCAGCGCATGCACGGCGTTGACGCCGCGGGTGTTCTGCGCGGTGATCGCGGTGATCGCGCTGGTGCCGTGCACGCCGCGGGCCATGAAGGTTTTCAGGTCGGCCTGGATGCCCGCGCCGCCGCCCGAGTCGGAGCCGGCGATGGTGAGTGCGATGGGCGGAGCCGGTCCCGGCTCTTTCACAGCGCCTCCGACGCGAAGTCCGCCAGCCGCGAGCGTTCGCCGCGGCGCAGGGTGATGTGCGCCGAGTGCTGCCAGCCCTTGAAGCGATCCACCGCGTAGGTCAGCCCGGAGCTGGTCTCGGTGAGGTAGGGCGTGTCGATCTGCTCGACGTTGCCGAGGCAGATCATCTTGGTGCCGGGACCGGCGCGGGTGATCAGCGTCTTCATCTGCTTGGGCGTCAGGTTCTGCGCCTCGTCGATGATCACGTAGCGGCTGAGAAAGGTGCGTCCGCGCATGAAGTTGAGCGAGCGGATCTTGACCCGCGAGGTGAGCAGATCGTTGGTCGCCGCGCGGCCCCATGCGCCGCCTTCCTCGGGGTTGGCCAGCACTTCGAGGTTGTCGGTCAGCGCGCCCATCCACGGCGTCATCTTCTCCTCCTCGGTGCCTGGCAGAAAGCCGATGTCCTCGCCCACCGACACCGTCGCGCGGGTCATGATGATCTCGCGGTAGCGCTGCTGGTCCATCACCTGAGCCAGTCCCGCGGCCAGCGCCAGCAGGGTCTTGCCGGTGCCGGCGGTGCCGAGCAGCGTGACGAAATCCACCTCGGGGTCCATCAGCACGTTGAGCGCGTAGTTCTGCTCGCGGTTGCGCGCCGAGATGCCCCACACGGTGTGAGTGTGCCCGCTGTAGTCGTCCAGCAGCTTCAGCCGCGCCTTGCCGTCGGCGACGCCGAGCACGCGCAGCTCGATGCCCGATTCGCCGGGCAGGCACAGGCACTGATGCGGGTGCCACTCCTCGTCTCCCGCCGGCGTCAGTTCGTAGAAGGTGTGCCCGCGCTCCGACCACGAGCGCACTTCGGGATGACGCTGCCAGAAGTTCTCGGGCAACTCGGCATGACCGCTGAAGAGCAGGGCAAAGTCATCCAGCGCGCGATCATTCTCGTAGTCTTCCGCGGCGATGCCGTAGATGCTCGCCTTGATGCGCAGGTTGATGTCCTTGCTCACCAGCACCACCGGCGTGTCCGGATGGCGCTCGCGCAGGTCGAGCACCGCCGCCAGGATCTCGTTGTCGGCCTTGCGGTGGCTGTCGGCGGTGCGCGACTGGAACCACAGCTTGCCGGCGGCGCCGCCGCGGCCCAGCTTGATGCCCTGCGGGTCGGTCAGCGGCAATCCGTCCTTGATGCCGTGGCCGTTGCCGCGCTCGATCAGCTCGTTGAGGAAGCGGCTGGTCTGGCGCGCGTTGCGTGCCAGTTCCGAGCCGCCGCTCTTCTTCTCGTCCAGTTCCTCCAGCACCGTCATCGGGATGAAGACATCGTGTTCCTCGAAGCGGAACAGCGATGTCGGGTCGTGCAGCAGCACGTTGGTATCGAGGGCGTAGATGCGCTTGCCGCGAGTCATGCGGACGGATCCTCGTGGTGGTGGAGCGGGGGAGATGGCATCGGCCTGCCGCGGCGGCGACCGCGCGGGGTGGCGATGGGGTGCAGGTGGCCGGTCACCGGGACGGAATCGCGTCCAGCACGGCCTGGGCGTGCCCCGCAACCTTGACGTTGCGCCAGGCCTGCGCCAGCGTGCCGTCGGGGGCGATGAGAAAGGTGCTGCGCACCACGCCGAGGTGGCGTTTGCCGTAGAGCACCTTTTCGTGGATGACGTCGAAGGCGCGGCACAGTGCCTCGTCGCCGTCGCTGACCAGATCGAAGGCGAAGCCCTGCCGGGCGCGGAAGGCGCGGTGCGCGGCGAGCGAGTCGCGCGAAACACCCAGCACCACGGCCTTGCGGCGCCGGAACCGCGCCAGCAGCGCGTTGAACTCGAGACCCTCGGTGGTGCAGCCCGGCGTGTTGTCCCTGGGATAGAAGTAGAGCACCAGCCAGTGTCCGGCGTAGTCGGCCCATCGCGCGGTCTTGCCGCTGGACAGTGCCAGCGGCAGATCGGGAATGCGCGCGCCGGGTTCGATCATCGCGGGCTGCGGTCCGGCTCGAGTCGGACGATGCACTGTTTCAGGGCCTGCGGCCCGGTGCAAGCACCCGCGGCGAGTGCGCTGCCGGCGGGCGTGGCGGAATGGGCGGCGACGATCATGACGTCCTCCCGGTCAGAACTTCATCGGATCCATGATGGCGTCGAGGTTGAGCCCGTCGCAGAGCTCGAGAAAATCGTCGCGCAGGGCGGCGATGTGCGCCTCGCTGGGAATGCCGACGGTGATTTGCGCCGAGAACATGTCGGCACCGGTCTGCATGGCGCGGTAGCGCGACGAGGTCAGCTGCTCGATCGTGATGCTGCGACGGGCGAAGAACTCGATGATGTCGAGCATCACGCCGGGCTTGTCGGCCGCCACGACCTCGACCACGTACGGCAGCAGGTGCGACTGCGGCGCGCGCGGCGTGGTCCGGTAGCTGACCAGATGCAGCTCCTCGTCGCGACCGGCGCGCGCCAGGGCGGCCTCGAGCTTGGCCACCGCATCCCACGGCCCCTGCGCCAGCAGGATCAGCGAGACATCGGAGCCGACGGTGGAGACGCGGGTATCCGCCAGATTGCAGCCGGAATCCGCGATGCGCTTGACCAGCGCCAGCAGCGGCGAGCGCGCGGCGGGAGTCACGGTCTGGATCAGCAGGTGGTTGTCGGGTCCGGGACGCTGGGAAGATCGGTTCAAGTGGATGCACCCGTGCGGGCTGGCGGTCCCCGGCACGAACGACGTGTCCGGCCTGTCGTGAGCTTACTTGCCCGCCTCGCAAACCCGCAAGTAACATGCGTGCACACCGGCCAATGGCGTTTCCCTTGAAGCTCTCCGGCAGCATCTGTGCTCTCGCCACGCCGTTCGCGGCCGACGGCGCGCTCGATCTCGATGCCTTCGCGCGCCTGCTCGACCACCAGCTGGCCGGCGGCACGCAGGGCGTGGTCGTCGCCGGCTCGACCGGCGAGGCGCACATGCTCGAGCACGCCGAGTGGGAACGCCTGCTGGCACGCGCCGTCGAGCAGGTGGCCGGTCGCGTCCCGGTGCTCGCCGGCTGCGGCCAGGCCGGCACCGCGTCGACGATCGCACTGGCCCGTCGCGCCGAGGCGCTCGGCGCCGACGCCGCGCTGGTGGTCACCCCGTACTACGTGCGCCCGACCCAGGAGGGTCTGCGCCGGCACTTTCTCGCGGTGGCCGAGAACGGCGGCCTGCCGGTGGTGCTCTACAACGTACCCTCGCGCACCGGCTGCGATCTCCTGCCCGAAACGGTTGCCGCGCTGCGCGGGCATCCGCGGATCGTGGCCATCAAGGAGGCGCGTGCCGATGCCGGACGCATCGCCGCCGTCGCGGCGCTGGTGCGGGACGATTTCGTCTTTCTATCCGGTGACGACGGCAGCGCGCACGAGGCGATGCTGGCCGGCGCCGCCGGCGTGATCTCGGTCGCCAACAATCTGGTGCCGGAGGCGTTCCGCGCGCTCTGCGATGCGGCGTGCTGCGGCGACCGCGCCTCGGCCCAGCGCCAGGCGGCCGCCCTGGTGCCGCTGTTGGACGCGCTAAACTGCGCCCCCAATCCGATTCCGGTAAAGGCCGGCCTGGCCGAGATCGGCATCGCCACCGCGGTTGTGCGCCTGCCGCTGCTCGAGCTCGAGCACGGCAGCGCGCGCCGTCGTATCGCCGAGACGCTGGCTGCGTTGCGGCCCCGCGCTTCAGCCGCCTGAATCATCACCCTGGAATCCCGCATGAAGAAGCTTCTGACCGCCGCTGCACTCGTCACCCTGACGCTTTCCGGCTGCAGCCTGTTCCATCGCAAGAGCGATGAAGCCTGGAAGAACGCGCAGCAGGAACGTCCGCTGGAGGTGCCCCCTCCGCTGGATCTGCCGCCGACGGCGGCGGCGATGACGATTCCGGCCGCCGGCGGTGGGGCCGCCGCAGTGAGTGCGGCGCCCGGTGCGACCGCGGACGCCGCCTCGGCCGGCAGCCTCGATCTCAACGACACCGTCGACAATACCTACCGTCGAGTCGGCCTTGCGCTCGAGCGCGGCGGCGTCGGCACGGTCACGGCGCACGATGATGCGGCGCACACCTACCGCGTGGCGGTGCAGGTGCAGGTGGCCGAACCGCCGCCGCAGGGCTTTTTCAAGCGCCTGTTCTCGGTGTTCTCGCACGCCAGGACGCATGCCGTCAGCGGCACCGTCAACGTCGCCGTGCGGGCGCAGGGCAGCGCCAGCGTGATCGAGCTGAGCGGCGAGCCCGCCGCGGTGCAGCAGGTGCTGGCACTGCTCAAGAGCCGCCTGACCTGATTCGGCAGCCGTCCTCGGCTGATGCGAAAACGCCGCCTGCGGGCGGCGTTTTCGATCGGATCGCAAGCTGCGCGGGCTCGGCGCCTGCGAGCGATCGCATGTCCTGTGCAATCTTCCCCTCGCGGGCCCGCTGCACGCCGGTGCCCGCTGCCGCGGGTCGATTGCTTGCGTGATCGATACGCGTCCGGCCATCCGTGGCTGTGCCGGGAAGTCGGAAAATGCACAACCTCTCAGCGTTCGAGCAGCGGCAACTTGTCCGGCTTGCCGTCCCAGTCCTTGGCGTCGGCGGGTGCTTCCTTGCGTTCGGTGATCACCGGCCACTGCTTGGCCAGTTCGGCATTCAGGGCGGTGAAATGCTCCTGGCCGGCCGGGACGTCGTCCTCGGGATAGATCGCCCGCGCCGGGCATTCCGGCTCGCACAGGGTGCAGTCGATGCACTCATCCGGATCGATGGCGAGGAAGTTCGGTCCCTCGTGGAACGCATCGACCGGACAGACCTCGACGCAATCCGTGTACTTGCACTTGATGCAGTTGTCGATGACGACGAAGGTCATGCGTGCGGCAGCCGGATAGGCAGGGAACGGGATGGTGCTCCCTACGAGACTCGAAC
This sequence comes from Lysobacteraceae bacterium, assembly GCA_028870665.1. Taxonomy (GTDB): domain Bacteria; phylum Pseudomonadota; class Gammaproteobacteria; order Xanthomonadales; family Rhodanobacteraceae; genus Metallibacterium. The sequence continues at coordinate 42,716 of JAGWPB010000002.1, read as the reverse complement.
TCGTGTTCCCGCCTTGAGAGGGCGGTGTCCTGGGCCACTAGACGAAGGGAGCACTGGCCGGCGAAGGCGCGGTAGTATAGCGAAATGACCGTTCCCGGCAACGCCTTGCGCAACCTGTTTCGAGGAATCCAACGCTTGTCCAAGGACGCCAGGAAGCCGTCGCCGCACGTGGCGCGCATCATCCCGCGTGCCGAACACGCGATCTCCCGCAAGTCGATCAGCTCCGCGGCGCTGCGCGTGCTGTACCGGTTGCACGAGGCCGGCTTCGCGGCCTTTCTGGTCGGCGGCGCGGTGCGTGATCTGCTGCTCGGCGGGCATCCCAAGGATTTCGACATCGCCACCGACGCGACGCCGGAGCAGGTCAAGCACCTGTTCCGCAACTGCCGGCTGATCGGCCGCCGGTTCCGCCTGGCGCACGTGGTGTTCGGCTCCGAGATCATCGAGGTGGCGACCTTTCGCGGTCATGGCGCCGATGGCGACCGCGAGATCGTCGACGGCCGCATCACCCGCGACAACATCTGGGGCTCGCTGGAGGAAGACGCGCTGCGCCGCGATTTCACCGTCAATGCGCTGTACTACAACATCGCCGATTTCAGCGTGCGCGACGACGTCGGCGGCATGCAGGACCTGCAGGATCGCGTCTTGCGCCTGATCGGCGATCCGGAGCAGCGTTACCGCGAGGATCCGGTGCGCATGCTGCGCGCGGTGCGGCTGGCGGCCAAGCTTGATTTTGACATCGACGCCGCCGCCGTCGCGCCGTTCGCCACCCTCGGCCCGCTGCTGGGCGAGGCGCCGTCGGCGCGGCTGTTTGACGAATCGCTCAAGCTCTTTCTCGCGGGTCACGGCCTGCAGAGTTTTCGTCTGCTCGACCACTATGGCCTGCTCGCGCATCTGTACCCGGTCACGGCGCGTGCGCTGGCGCGCGATCAGGACGCCGGCTTGCGCGCGCTGATCGAACAGGCGCTGGTGAATACCGACGCGCGCGTGGCCGCAGACAAGTCCGTGACCCCGGCGTTCCTGTTCGCCGTGCTGCTGTGGGGCGAGACGCGCGCGCAGGCCGAGGCACGCATCGCCGCCGGTGACGAACCGACCCTCGCTTGGCAGCATGCGGCGGCGCGCGTGGTGGCCGAGCAGAGCGATCGCGTGGCGATTCCGCGCCGCTTCGGCACGGTGATGGAAGAAATCTGGGCGTTGCAGCCGCGCTTTGCGCAGCGCGCGCGCAAGCGCGTGTTCCGCCTGATGGCCCACCCGCGCTTCCGCGCGGCCTATGATTTCCTGCTGCTGCGCGCGAGCGAGTCACCCGAGCTTGCCGAGCTCGGCAGCTGGTGGACCGCCGCACAGACGCAGCCGCCGGAGCAGCTGGCCGCCGCGCTGGACAGCGGCAACCTGGCGGTCGACGCCGAGGCGACGCCGGCCCGGAAGCGTCGGCGCCGTTCACGGCGCAAGAAACCCGCCTCCGCGGCCGACTGATCATGATCCCGGCGTGGGTCGGGCTCGGCGCCAATTGCGGCGATCCCGGCGCGCAGATCGTGCACGCCTGCGTCGCCCTCGCGCGGCTGCCGCAGACGCGCCTGCTGGCGCGTTCCCGTCTCTGGCACACCCCGCCCTGGGGCCCGGTGCCGCAGGCCGACTTCCTCAATGCCGCCGTCGCGCTCGACACCCTGCTGGCGCCGCGCGCGTTGCTCGAGGCGCTGCTGGCGATCGAGCGCGAGGCCGGACGCGATCGCGCGCGCGAGCAGCGCTGGGGACCGCGTCGGCTGGATCTCGATCTGCTGCTGTATGGTCAGCAGCGGCTCGAGGCGCCCGGACTGAGCGTGCCGCATCCGCGCCTGGCCGAGCGCGCGTTCGTGCTGCTGCCGCTGGCCGACATCGACCCCGCGCTGGTGGTGCCGGGCGCGGGCGTGGTCGCCGAACTGCTCGCGCGGGTGGACCGCACCGGCTGCGAGCCGTGGGTCGCGCCCGCTTGAGTGATGGCGCTTGCGCCGCCGATAATCGACGATCCTGAAGGAGAGCGCCGTGTCCGTCGAATCCGAACGACCCGCGCGCAAGCCGGTGACCGTGCCCGGCCTGCATGCGATGAAGGCGCGCGGCGAGAAGATCGCGATGCTGACCGCCTACGATGCCAGCTTCGCGGCGCAGCTCGAGGCGGCCGGCGTGGACGTGGCCCTGGTCGGCGATTCGCTGGGCATGGTGGTGCAGGGGCAGGCCAGCACGCTGCCGGTGACGCTCGACCAGATGGTCTACCACACGGCGGCGGCGGCGCGCGGCCTGCACGCCGCGCTGCTGGTCGCGGATCTGCCGTTCATGAGCTACCGCGATGTGCCGCATGCGCTGGCCGCATCCACGCGGCTGCTGGCCGAGGGCGGTGCGGCGATGGTCAAGCTGGAAGGCGCCGACTGGGTCTGCCCGGTGATCGCGGCCTTGGCCGAGCGCGACGTGCCGGTCTGTGCGCACCTCGGATTGACCCCGCAGTCGGTGCACCGCCTCGGCGGCTATCGCGTGCAGGGGCGGGATCGGGATGCGGCGGACCAGCTGCGCGCCGACGCGCTGGCGGTGCAGCAGGCCGGCGCGGACCTGCTGGTGCTCGAATGCGTGCCGGCGGACCTGGCAGCCGCGATCACCCGCGAGTTGAGCATCCCGACCATCGGCATCGGTGCCGGTGCCGGCTGCGACGGCCAGGTGCTGGTCGTCTACGACCTGCTCGGACTGACGCCTGGCCGCCGACCGCGCTTCTGCAAGAATTTTCTCGCCGGCCGCGACTCGATCGTCGCGGCGATCGCCGCCTACGTCGCCGACGTGCGCAGCGGCGCGTTCCCTGCTCCCGAACACGCCTACTGACTGATCCTGCCGGGAGACGCCATGCAGACCCTCCACGATGCCGCGGCACTGCGCGCCGCGATCCGCGCCTGGCGCGCGCAGGGGCAGAGCATCGGCTTCGTGCCGACGATGGGCAATCTGCATGCGGGCCATCTGGCGCTGGTGCAGCTGGCGCGCGCACGCAGCAACCGCGTGATCGCCAGCATCTTTGTCAATCCGACCCAATTCGGGCCCGGTGAGGATTTCGCGCGCTACCCGCGCACGCTCGAGCGCGACCAGGCCGGGTTGGCGAGCGCGGGCTGTGACCTGCTGTTCGCGCCTGCCGTCGAGGTGATCTATCCGTTCGGGCCCGCGCACACGGTGCGCGTCAGCGTGCCGGAAATCACGGCAACCCTCGAGGGCGCGCATCGCGCGGGCCATTTCGACGGCGTCGCCACGGTCGTCGTCAAGCTGTTCAATCTGGTGCAGCCGGACCTGGCCGTGTTCGGGCAGAAGGACTGGCAGCAGCTGCTGGTGGTGCGACGGCTGGTGCGCGATCTGGCATTGCCGCTGGAGATCATCGCCGCGCCGACCGTGCGCGAGGCGGACGGGCTGGCGCTGAGTTCTCGCAACCAGTATCTCGATGCCGACCAGCGCGCGCGCGCGGCGGAAGTCCACGCCACGTTGCAGGCGATGCGCGCCGCGCATCTCGGCGGGCAGCCGCGGGTGCAGGCCGAGGCCGCGGCCGCGGCGCGATTGCGGGCGGCGGGTTTCGAGCCCGACTATGCGGCGATCCGGCGGGGTGTGGATCTGGCGATTCCCGCCGACACCGAGCATGGCGGACTGATCGCGCTGATCGCCGCCCGGCTGGGCACGACGCGGCTGATCGACAATCTGCCGTTCGACGGCGGCTGAGGGTGCTGCGCCGCAGCAGGATCGGGCCGGCGGCGATATAATCGCGCTCCCCGTACGCCGTACCGTCCGAGGTCGCTGCATGCACCTGACCCTGCTCAAGGCCAAGATCCACCGTGCCACCGTCACCCATGCCGAGCTGCACTACGAGGGATCGATCGCGATCGACGGCCGTTTGCTCGATGCCGCCGGCATTCGCGAGTACGAGCAGATCCATGCCTGGAACATCGGCAATGGCGAGCGCTTCGTCACCTATGCACTGCGTGCCGATGAGGGCTCCGGGATCATCTCGGTCAACGGCAGTGCCGCGCATCGCGCGCAGCCCGGACAGCTGCTGATCATCGCCGCGTTCGCCCAACTGGCCGAGGCCGAGCTGGCACAGTTCCAGCCGCAGCTGGTCTACGTCGACGCCGGCAACCGCATCACCCATACGCACCGTTCCATTCCCCGGCAGGCTGCCTGAGCGCTGCGCTCGACGTCGGTCCGGCAACGCATGCATCGGCAGCCGACTGCACGGGGATGGGCGCGCCCGGCGCGCTGCCCGAGCCGCCCGAGTCGCTGCACGGGGCCGCGCCACACGCGCCGGTGTTCGCCGCGGTCCGCGTGCTGACCGGCACGATCGCTCAGCGGGCGCTGTCCTGCGCACGGCGCTGCGCCTGTTGCGCCAGCGCCCAGGCCACGTGTTCGCGCACCAGTGGCGAGGGGTCGTCGGCCCGGGCCCGGAGCGCGGCGACGATCTCGTCGGCGCACGGCGCATTGCCCAGCGCGACGGCGAGGTTGCGCAGCCAGCCCGCGTAGCCGGCGCGGCGGATCGGCATGCCCTCGGTGCGGGCGAGGAACTGCGCCTCGGTCCAGGCAAACAGTTCGGTCAGCGCGGCACCGTCGAGACCGTGGCGCGGCGCGAAGTCGGGCAGCTGGGCCGGCTGCGCATAGCGGTTCCACGGGCATACCAGCTGGCAGTCATCGCAGCCGAACACGCGGTTGCCGAGCAGCGGTCGCATCGCGACCGGGATCGCCTCGCGCCATTCGATGGTCAGGTAGGCGATGCAGCGGCGCGCGTCCAGGCGATACGGCGCGACGATCGCGCGCGTCGGGCAGACGTCGATGCAGCGCGTGCAACTGCCGCAGTGCGCACTGGCGGGCGCATCGATCGGCAGCGGCAGGTCGGTGTAGAGCTCGCCGAGGAAGAAATACGAACCGGCATCGCGGGCGAGCAGCAGGGTGTGCTTGCCGATCCAGCCCAGACCCGCATTGCGCGCCAGCGCCTTCTCCAGCACCGGCGCGGAGTCGGCGAAGGCGCGGTAGCCGAAGGGTCCGATCGCCGCCTGGATGCGGTCGGCGAGCTTCTGCAGCCGTTTGCGCATCAGGCCGTGGTAGTCACGGCCCAACGCGTAGCGCGCGACATAGGCGCGGCGACCGTCGGCGAGCACCGACCACGGCTCGGCGGCGCGGTCGGGCCAATAGTCCATGCGCACCGAAATCACCCGCAGCGTGCCGGGCGCGAGTTCATCGGGGCGGCTGCGCTTGACGCCGTGCGCCGCCATGTAGGCCATCGCGCCGTGCCGGCCCTGGGCCAGCCATTCCAGCAGATGCGCCTCGTCGTCGGGCAGGTCGATGCCGGCGATACCCACGGCGCCGAAGCCGAGATCGGCCGCCCAGCGTGCGATGTCGCCGCGCAGTGCGGCGTAGTCGGTGATGACGGCAGCGGGCTGGGTATCGGGCATGCGGACCTCGCGACCATTGTAGGTCGGCCCCGGGGCCGCGCTGCCATAATCGCCGCATGAGCGAACCCGAGCCCGCGCACGCGTTGTACACCGCCGCCCAGGTACGCGCGCTGGATGCGGCGGCGAGCGCGGGCGGCCTCGCCGGTCGCGAGCTGATGCGGCGCGCCGCGGCCGCGGCACTGGCGGTGTTGCGCACGCGCTGGCCCGAGGCGCGCCGCATCCTCGTGCTGGCGGGGCCCGGCAACAACGGCGGCGACGGCTGCCTGCTCGCCGCGCAGGCGCGCGCGGCCGGTCTCGAAGCCCGGGTGCTGGCGCTGACGGCTCCGTCCGGGGCTGATGCGGCGGCGGCGCGCGAGACCGCGCGTGCGGCGGGCGTGCCGATCGCGGCGGCGGATGCCGATCCGGCATTGCCGGACGCGGATGTCTATGTCGATGCGCTTTACGGCAGCGGTCTCAACCGCGCGCCGGCGGGCGTTGCGGCGGCATGGATCGCCGCGCTGCAGCCGCACGCGGCGCGCGTGCTCGCGCTGGACGTGCCGTCCGGGCTCGATGCCGATACCGGCATGCCGCGGGGCATGGCCGTGCGCGCGGCGGCCACCGTATGCTTCGTCGGCTGGAAGCGCGGCCTGTACACGGGGCGCGCCGCCGAGTACGCCGGCGCGTGCACGCTGGCGACGCTGGATCTGCCGCGTGCGCTGCTCGCCTCGCATCGACCGGATGCCACGCTGCTCGGCGTCGCCGCACTGCCGCCGCGCGCTCGCGCCGCGCACAAGGGCGCCTTCGGCCACGTGCTGGTGATCGGCGGCGATCACGGCATGGGCGGCGCGGCGCGTCTCGCCGCGGAAGCCGCGCTGCGATCGGGGGCCGGCCTGGTCAGCGTGGCCACGCGCGCGGCGCATGTGCCGGCCCTGCTGGCCGCCCGACCCGAGCTGATGGTGCACGCGGTCGAGACCGCCGTGGCGCTGGAACCGTCGCTGGCACGGGCCAGCGTGCTGGCGCTGGGTCCGGGGCTGGGGCAGGGCGGCTGGAGCGAGATGCTGTTCGCCGCCGCGCTGGCCAGCGATCGACCCGTCGTCGTGGATGCCGACGCGCTCAACCTGCTGGCGCGCGCGCCGCGCGCGCTGCCGATGCCGGCGGTGCTGACGCCGCATCCGGGCGAAGCGGCGCGTCTGCTCGGCACCGACGTCGTCGCGGTGATGGCCGATCGCTACGGCGCCGTGCGCGCCCTCGCCGCGCGCCATGGCGCGGTGGTCGTGCTCAAGGGTGCGGGCAGCCTGGTCGCCGATCCGCGGGGGCGCGTCGCGGTGTGCCCCTGGGGCAATCCCGGCATGGCCGCGGGCGGCATGGGCGACGTGCTGACCGGGCTGATCGCGGCGCTGCTGGCGCAAGGCCTGGCGCCCTGGGATGCGGCCGCGATGGGCGTCGGCCTGCACGCTCGCGCCGGCGATGCGGCCGCGCGCGCCGGCGGCGAACGCGGTCTGTGCGCGGCGGACCTGTTCGCGCCGCTGCGTGCCCTGCTCAACGGTGCCGCCGATGCTTGAGCCGGTGCTCATCGAGCTGCCGGATGAGGCGGCGACGGCGGAGCTGGCGCGGCGGCTGGCGCCGGCGCTGGCCCGCGGCGGCGTGGTCTATCTCGAGGGCGACCTCGGCAGCGGCAAGACCACCTTCGCGCGCGCCCTGCTGCGTGCACTGGGTGCGGGCACTCGCATCAAGAGCCCGACCTACAGCCTGGTCGAGTGCTACGAACTGCCCGCGCTCACGGTCTGGCACCTCGACCTGTATCGCATCGCCGATCCGGGCGAACTGGAGTGGCTGGGCCTGGATGCGCTCGACGCGCCGGCATCCCTGACCCTGATCGAATGGCCGCAGCGGGGCGCCGGCCGGCTGCCCCCGCCGCTGCTGCGCGTCGTGCTGCAGCAGGCGGGCGACGGACGCCGCGCGCGGCTGGTGGCGGCGGAGGCCGAGCCATCGCTCAGGTTGATTCTGACGAATGCCTTGCAGGGGGCGGATTCTTAAGGAAAAAACGCTTGCAAAGCGGAGTCGATTGCGCTTGAATCCGGATCATGTGGGGATCCCTGCGCGCCAGCATCGCTTTGACCATGCTCGTTTTCGCCCTGGCGGCGAGGGCGGCGCCGCTGCCGCAGACCGCGGGTCCCGGCGTTGAAATCAACGCGTTGCGCGTGACCGATGCCGCGGGGGGGCTGCGCGCCGTGTTTGATCTGAGCGGCGCGGTGGACTATCGCCTGTTCCAGCTCGCCAAGCCCGATCGCATCGTGCTGGACTTCAGCAACGCCCGTCTCGCCGCCCGCTTTCGCGCACCGGCCGGGCTGGGTCTGTTCAAGGACGCGCGCACCGGCGCGCATGGCGTGGGCGGCACGCGCGTCGTGCTGGACCTGGGCGCGACGACGCAGCCACGCAGTTTCCTGCTGCAACCGACGGGCGATCAGGGCTATCGGCTGGTCGTCGATCTCGATGTCGGCGCCGCGCATGCCGTGGCGGCCCTGCCGCCGGAGCCGGTCGGCCGCAAGGTCGTGATCGCGATCGATCCCGGGCACGGCGGCCACGATACCGGCGCGATCGGCTACGGCGGCCTCGAGGAGAAGAATGTCACCCTGTCCGTCGGCGAGGATCTCGCGCGACTGATCAACGCCCAGCCGGGGATGAAGGCGGTCCTGACGCGCGACGGCGACTACTTCGTGCCGCTGCAGCAGCGTTACGCGATCGCGCGCAAGGACAAGGCCGACCTGTTCGTGTCGATTCACGCCAATGCCTGTCCCGGTGATTGCGACACCCGCGGGGCCTCGGTCTGGGTGCTCTCGACCAAGGGCGCATCGAGTACGGCGGCGCGCTGGCTGGCCAACAGCGAGAACGCCTCCGCCGAGCTGGTCGGCGGGGTCTCGCTCAACGACAAGAGCCCGACCCTGGCCTCGGTGCTGCTGGACCTGTCGCAGGGCGCCAGCATGCAGGCCAGCCATCGCGTGGCGCGTGACGTGCTGACCTCGCTGGCGCGGATCGGTCCGATCTACAAGCCGCATGTCGAGCGCGCCAACTTCGTCGTGTTGCGCTCGCCCGATGTGCCGTCGATCCTGATCGAGACCGCTTTCATCACCGATCCCGGCGATGCACGCCGGCTGGGCGACCCCGCCTACCGCGAAAAACTGGCCCGGGCGGTGCTGGGCGGGCTGAAGAATTATTTCGAGGTCACGCCGCCGCCGGGGACCTGGTACGCGCTCAATGCCGAAAAACGCCTGCGCACCGCCAGCGCGGGTGACGCGCCGAGCGGCCGGCTGGCCGTTGCATCCGGGCACCGGGTGGCGCCGGCCAACTGAGCTTCGACGTTAAGCTAGCGGCTCGCCCCGGGCCTGCCGCCATGCCGTCGATCCGTCCGCTGTCTTCCGCACTGGTCAACCAGATCGCCGCCGGTGAGGTGATCGAGCGCCCGGCGTCGGTGGTCAAGGAACTGGTCGAGAACAGTCTCGACGCCGGTGCCACCCGCATCGAGGTCGAGATCGAGGCAGGCGGCACGCGCCTGATCCGCGTGCGCGACGACGGTGCCGGCATCGCCGCTGACGAACTGGCGCTGGCCGTCGCGCCACACGCCACGAGCAAGATCGCCAGCTTCGACGACCTGGTGCACGTCGGCACCATGGGTTTTCGCGGCGAGGCGCTGGCCTCGATCGCCTCGGTGGCGCGCTTCGCCATCGTCTCGCGTGCGCGCGCGGCGGACACCGCGTTGCGACTCGAAGTCGACGGCGGCCGGGCGCAGCCGCCGCGGCCGGCGGCGCACGCGGTCGGTACCACGGTCGAGGTACGCGACCTGTTCTACAACGTGCCGGCGCGGCGCAAGTTCCTGCGCGCCGAGCGCACCGAGCTGGCGCACATCGACGAGTTGCTGAAGTCGCTGGCGCTGGCGTGGCCGGGGGCGGCGTTCCAGCTGAGTCACAACGGTCGCGCGCTGCGCATGCTGCGGTCGGCGCCGGACGCGGCGGCACGACTGCAGCGCGTCGCCGATCTGCTGGGCGCGGAGTTCGCCGGCCACTGCCTGCAGATCGAGCAGCAGGCCGCGGGTCTGCGTCTGGCCGGCTGGATCGGGTTGCCGACCGCGACGCGTGCGCAGGCCGACCAGCAGTATTTTTTCGTCAACGGCCGTCTGGTGCGCGACCGCACGGTGGCGCATGCCGTGCGCCAAGCCTATGCCGATGTGCTGTTTCACGGCCGCCATCCGGTTTACGTGCTGTTTCTCGAGCTCGATGCGGCGCAGGTGGATGTCAACGTCCATCCGGCCAAGCATGAGGTGCGTTTCCGCGAGCAGCGCCTGGTGCACGATTTCCTGTTCCGCAGCCTGCACGCGGCGGTGGCCAGCACCCGCGCCGGCGGCACCGAGCCCGCGGCGGTCGCCTACCCGGGCGCGGCGCCGGCGCAGCAGCAGGGTTTCGGCGCGGCCGTGCGCGAGACGCCGCTGGCGGACTACGCGGCGCTGCTCGGCGAGCCGCTGACGATCGCGCACGCCGCGGTGAACGCGATGACCCCGCTGGGTGCCGCGACCGGTGCCGGCGAAGACGAGCTGCCGCCGCTGGGTTATGCGCTGGCCCAGCTCAAGGGCATCTACATCCTCGCCGAGAACGCCCGCGGACTGGTGCTGGTGGACATGCACGCAGCGCACGAGCGCATCACCTACGAGCGCCTGAAGCAGGGCCGCGCCAGCACCTCGCTGCGTTCGCAACTGCTGCTCGTGCCGCAGGCGATCGTGGTCGGAGCGCGGGCAGCGGCCGCAGCCGAGGAGCACGCCGATGCGCTGACGGCGTGGGGGCTGGAGCTGGCGCGCGCAGGCCCGGAGAGCGTCAGCGTGCATCGCATCCCGTCCCTGCTCGACGGCGCCGACGTGGCCGCGCTGGTGCGTGACGTGCTGGCCGAGCTGGCCGAGCACGGCAGCTCGCGGCGGCTCGAGGAGATCGAGAACGAGCTGCTGGCGACCCTGGCCTGCCATGGCTCGGTGCGGGCCGGGCGCCGGCTCGGGCTCGCCGAGATGAACGCACTGCTGCGCGAGATGGAGGTCACCGAACGCAGCGGACAGTGCAATCATGGTCGCCCGACCTGGACCCAGCTCGCGCTGGCCGACCTCGACCGCCTGTTCCTGCGCGGCCGATAATCCCTCCGGAGACGATGACGATGCCCCTGGTCCGCGTGCTGTTTGCCGCCGCTCTGCTTGGCAGCGCCGGTAGCGGTGTCACCGCCGACGAGGCGTACTTGGCGCAGATAACGCACTGGCGCCAGCAACGCCTGCAGGCGCTGACCGCCGCCGACGGCTGGCTGACCCTGGTCGGCTTCGAGTGGCTGCGGCCGGGTCCGCAGACCGTGGGCCATGCGCCCGGCAACGCCATCGTGCTGCCGGTCGGCCCGGCGCATCTGGGCACGATCACGCTGACGGCCGACGGCCGCGTGCGGCTGGATCTCGCGGCCGATGCGGGCGTCACGGTCGATGGTGCAACGGTGCATACGGCCGTGCTTCGCGATGACCGCGATGCGCGACCCTCGCGGGTTCGCTTCGGCACGGCGAGCATGTACCTGCTCGACCGTTCGGGGCGCAAGGCGCTGCGCATCAAAGACAGCATGGCGACGACGCGCACGGCCTTCCGCGGCCTCGACTCATTTCCGGTCGATCCCTCGTGGCGGATCGAGGCGCGCTTCGAGGGGTTCGATCCGGTGCATCACGTCGAGCTGGCCACCGAGGCCGGCACGATCGAGCGCGACGTGGTGCCGGGACGCATCGTGTTCGAGCGTGACGGTCAGCGCTACACGCTGCTGCCGATCCTCGAGACGCCCGGCGACACGCGCCTGTTCGTGGTCTTCGCCGATCGCACCAGCGGTCACGAAACCTACGGTGCGGCGCGATTCCTGTACGTGGACGCCGCGCGCGAGGGCCGCGTGGTGCTCGATTTCAACCGCGCCTACAATCCGCCCTGCGCCTTCACCGCCTTCGCGACCTGCCCGCTGCCACCGCCGGAAAACCGGCTGCCGCTGCGCATCACCGCGGGCGAACTGACCTACCGCGGCGGACACTGATCGCCGGCGTGCGCTTCAGCGGCCACTGAAGACCGGCTTGCGGCGTTCAAGGAAGGCGTGCATGCCCTCGCGCCGGTCGGCGCTGGCGAAGCACAGCGCGAAGGTCTGCGTTTCGTAGGCCAGGCCCTGATCGAGCGCGCACTCGCCACCGGTGTCCACGGCATCGAGGATGCCGGCCAGCGCCCGCGGCGCGGCAGCGGCCAGGTTGTCGGCCAGTTCCGCCACTGCGGCGTCGAGCGCGCCGTCGTCGACGACACGCGTGACCAGGCCCAGCGCAAGGGCACGCTCGGCGTCGATCGGCTGGCCGAGCAGGCACAGCTCCAGCGCGGCGCCGCGACCGGCGAGGCGCAACAGGCGCTGGGTGCCGCCGAAGCCGGGTATCAGGCCGAGATTGATTTCCGGCTGGCCGAGGCGTGCGCGGCGCGCGGCGATGCGCAGGTGGCAGGCCATCGCCAGCTCCATGCCGCCGCCCAGCGCATAGCCCTGGAGGCGCGCGATCACCGGCTTGCCGAGCTGCTCGATGGTTCGCATCAGGGCCTGCCCGGCGCGCGAGAAGGCCTGCGCTTGCGCGGCGTCGAAGTCACTCATCGCGGCGATGTCGGCGCCGGCCACGAACGCCTTGTCGCCGGCACCGGCCAGCACGACCACGCGCACGCCGGGATCGACGCGTGCCTGCTGGAAGGCCTGCATCAGTTCGTCCAAGGTGGCACGGTCGAGGGCGTTGAGCTTGTCCGGGCGCTGGATGGTGATCGTGCGCACGCCGCCGCGGTCGGCGCTGCGCAGGTTGCGAAAGGCCATGGCATGGCTCCAAGATGAAGGATCAGCCGCAGATGGTAGCAATGGGGGGAACCTTTTCCGGTCCCGGCACTCTAGGCTGAGTGCAGCGCGGCGCAGCCGCGCCATGGCATCCATCCCACCGGAGAACTTGGCATGAGGTTATCGCGTCTCACCGCATTGTCGGCGCTGCTGCTGGTCGCACCGGCCTGGGCCCAGCAGGCGGCCGCTCCCGCTCCGGCTGCGGCCGCGCCGCAGGTGCCGGCGATCGACAAGACCAAGATGTCGTATGCGGTCGGCTTCCAGATCGGCAGCAACTTCATCAACAACAAGATGGATGTGGATCTGAATCAGGTGATCCGCGGCCTGCAGGACGCCTATGCGCGGCGCCCGCCCGCGGTGCCGGCGCCGGAGATGCAGGGCCAGTTGATGGCGCTGCAGGCCCGCATCCGCAGCCAGGCGATGGCCGCCTACCAGAAGCTCGCCGCCGACAATCTGCAGAAGAGCGAGCAGTTCCTGGCGGCCAACAAGACCAAGCCCGGCATCGTCACCTTGCCCGACGGCATCCAGTACCGGGTGATCGAACAAGGCACCGGTACCGTGCATCCGACCCTCGATTCGACGGTGACGCTGCACTACCGCGCCTCGCTGATGAACGGACTGGAGTTCGACAGCTCGTTCGCGCGCGGCAAGCCGGTCACGTTCAAGGTCAAGGACATGATCAAGGGCTGGCAGGCGATCCTGCCGCGCATGGTCGTCGGCGATCGCTGGCAGGTCTATGTGCCGCCGCAGCTGGCCTTCGGCGCAACCGGCCAGCCGCCGCGCATCGGACCCAACGAGGCGTTGGTGTTCGAACTGAAGATCCTCGACGTCAAGAACTGACGTGTGGCCTCAGGCCGGCGGCTTCAGGCTGCCGGCCTCCTCCAGGGCGGCTTCCATCGCCAGCTTGATGCGGTTGATCGCGCGCATCGCCGGTTCGGCCTCGTTGCCATTGCCGCCCGTGCCGCCCAGCAGCGCCTGGCCGCGCGCGATCAGTGCGGCTTCGGCATCCGGCACGAACTGCGCCAGATAGACATAGCCGCGCAGCAGGCCTTCGCGCAGCTCCGGCTGGTCCAGCGGGACGCTGGTCAGCAGCAGGCGCAGCGCCGCGCGCAGCCGTTCCTTCGGATGCGGCAGCAGCGATTCGGGCAGGCCGTAAACCTGCGGACGCAGGCTCGCCAGCACCTTGCCGTAATCACGGACCATGCGGGTGGCGAGCGCGAGCATGCGCGCGAGGGTAACGGATGCGAACGGCGGCCGGCATCCGCGACGCGACGTGCGGCCGGCCGGCGTCGGCGCGCTGGCGGCTCGGCTAAACTGGCGCGATGGAGTTCGACCCCCTGCCGCCGCTGACGCCCTGTGTCGGCGTGTGCTGCCTCGATGCGACCGGTCATTGCCTCGGCTGCCTGCGCAGCCGCGACGAGATCGCGCGCTGGTCCGGACTCGACGACGCGGAGCGCCTGCGCATCATGCGCGAGCTGCCGCTGCGCGGCGAGCGCCGGTGAGCGCCCTGTCGGCCGACCTGCGGCGCGCGCTGCATCCGCTGCACGCCCCGCCGCAGCCGCCGGGCTGGAACCATGACGAGCTCGTCGATCTGCTCGGACCCGGGCCGCGCACGGCAGCCGCGGTCCTGGTCGGCATCCGCGCCGGCGCCACGCCGACGGTGGTCCTGACGCGACGCAACGAGCAGCTGCGCACGCACGCCGGGCAGGTGAGCTTCCCCGGCGGACGGGTGGACGCGCGGGATGCGGATGCCGTCGCCACGGCGCTGCGCGAAAGCGCCGAGGAGATCGGACTTGACCCGCGGGCGGCCGAACCGCTGGGATTCCTGGATTGCTTCGACACCGTCAGCGGCTACTGCGTGACACCGGTCGTCGCGCGCATCGCGGCGGCGGCCGCGCTGCGACCCAACCCGGCGGAGGTGGCCGAGGTCTTCGAGGTGCCGCTGGCGTTCCTGCTCGATCCCGAGCGATTGCATACGGTGACGATGGACTATCGCGGCCGCCCGCGGCGGATCCACGAGTTCGAGCCCTATGCCGGCGAGGGCCACCGCATCTGGGGCGCGACCGCGGCTATGCTGTTCAATCTGATGACGCGGATGACACGGCCATGACCTCTTCGAACACGCTGATCGATGCCCAGGCCCTGGCCGCCTTGCCGCGCGGCGCCTGCCTGATCGTGGACTGCCGCCATGACCTGACCGATGTCGACGCCGGGCGTCGCGCCTGGGCGCAGGCCCATCTGCCCGGTGCGGTGCATGCGCACGTCGATCGCGACCTGTCGGACCTGGGCAAAACCGGGTTGGGTCGTCATCCGCTCCCCGATGCCGGGGCTTTCGCCGCGACCCTGGCGGGCTGGGGCTGGCGGCCGGGTCTGCCGGTGGTTGCCTATGATGCGATGGGCGGCGCCCTGGCCGCGGCGCGACTGTGGTGGATGCTGCGCGTGCTGGATCAGCCGGCGATGGTGCTCGACGGCGGCTTCCAGGCCTGGGTCGCCGCGGGGTTTCCGCTCGAGTCGCAGGCCGTGGCACCGACACCGGCGCCGGTCGCCGCGCTGCGCTGGCCCGCGGACCGCGTGCTCGACGTCGAGCAGATGCTGGCGCAGCGCGCCCGCGCCGGCGCGCTGCTGCTCGACGCCCGCGCGACCCCGCGCTACCGCGGTGATGTCGAGCCGCTCGACAGCAAGGCGGGCCACATTCCCGGCGCGCGCAATCGCCCTTTCGCCTACAACCTGGACGACGATGGCCGGTTCAAGCCGGCCGATGACCTGCGCGAGGAATGGCTGGATCTGCTGGAGGGGCGTGACCCCGCGAGCGTCGTGCACATGTGCGGCTCCGGCGTCACCGCCTGCCACAACCTGCTGGCGATGGAGCACGCCGGCCTGGCCGGTTCGCGGCTGTTCGCGCCGTCATGGAGCGGCTGGATCAGCGATCCCGGACGGCCGGTGGCGACGGGGTCCGAGGCCGGCTGACCTGCGCGGGCGCACGCGCTACCGCGCGGCTCTGCCGCGGCGCTCGCTTCCCTCCCTCCCGTTGTCTGCTCGGGGCGCGGCCCGCAGGACCGGTCCGCGCAGGTGATCTCGGCACGCCGCAGGGTTCCGCCCGGCTGCCCTCGCGCAAGGCGCCGCCTCGGCCACGGTCAGGTTTCGCTGCGCTCCACCTGACCCGGACAGGCGATGCTGTGCGGAAGCCGAGGCGTCAGCGCGGCTTGCCCGACTTGAGTTGCGCGACCAGCGCCTTCAGCACGGCCTGGGCTTCCGGCGCGAACCAGCCATCGAGGAACGACTCCACCGGCAGCCGCGCGGCGTCGGCATAGACGGCGGCGAGATCGGCGCGCGCCAGCGCACGCGTTTCGCGCATGGCCTTGCGCGGCAGCGCCAGCAGATCGGTCAGCCAGTGCAGGGCACGGGTTGTCACGAAATCGATGTCGGCCAGTTCGTCGACCAGACCGGTCGCCAGCGCCGCGTCGGATTCCAGCATCGTTCCGGCGACCAGCAGGCGCTCGGCGCGGTAGGCGCCGACCAGACGCGCCAGTGCGGCCTGGATGCAGGCCGGCACGGTCAGGCCGACCTGCACCTCGTTGAGGCCGATGCGATACGGTCCGCGCGCCATCACCCGGTAGTCGCAGTGCAGCGCCAGCACGGCGCCGCCGGCAGGGCTGTGGCCGGTGATCGCCGCGACGCTCGGAATCGGCGAGCGCGCCAGCGCGGCGGCCAGGCCGAAGAAGTCGCGCCACACCGGCGCCAGCGCGTCGCGCTCGAGCGTCAGCAGCACCGGCACGTCGAGTCCGGCCGAAAACAGGCCCGGCGCGCCGCTGAGCAGCAGCGCCTCGGCGCCGTCGCGCGGAGCGGCCTCGACCGCCTCGTGCAGGGCGCGGATCAGACCCGGATCGAGGGCATTGACCGGCGGGCGCGCCAGGCGCAGTTCGCGGATGCCGTGTTCGTGATCGATGCGGTCGAGCATGTCAGGGATTCCCGGTGGTCAGTACATAGCGCAGGGTGAAGGTCAGCACGGCACGGCCCTTGGCCGGCACGCGCAGCGGAAAATCGAGTTGCGCGGCGTCCTGCCGGTCCGGCCTGACGCTGGATGCCAGCAGCGTCCAGTCGTGCCAGCGCCAGGGGAATTCACGCAGGATGACGGTGCGCGCGGCATCGCCGGTATTGCGCACGGTCACGCGCAAGCTCTCGTCGGCGTGCCCGGCGGACCTGTCGACCGCGAACGCGGTGACTTCGCGCGTCGTGCGCAGGTCGAAGGCCTCGCCCAGGGTCAGCTCGACGCGGGTGTCGGGCGGCGTGTCGTCGAGGTTCGCTAGGCCCAGCAGTTCAAGGTGACCGCGGGTGCCGACGCCATACACGCGCACGGTACCCGCCGGCAGCGCGTGCGGTGCGCGGAAACCCAGCTGGCTTTCGACCGTGCCGTGCTGGGCACCCGGCCGGGGCGGCCCGAGATCGGGCGTCGCGTCGACGCCGCGCCGGGCCTCGATGGTGGCGACGTAGCGACGCGAGCAGGCCTGCGTCGCCGGCGCATACAGCGGCACGAGGGTGCTGCTGCCGTCGGGCAGATCGACGCGCTGCGGCAACGCGAAACTGCGGTAGTCGCCGATCGTGCCGGGCGCGGGCAGGGCCGCCATGGCGCCCATGGGGGCCGCCGCCAGGCGCATCATCGGCAGGGGTGGCTGCGCCAGCCGCGGTTTGCCGGCCAGCAGGGTGATGGCGGCATCGCGCCAGTCGCGGCCGCTCTGGTTGGACAGGCTGGCGGCAGCGTGTAAGACGAGGTGGCAGTCCGCGCCCGGCGCGAGATCGGCGCTATAGGCCGCGTGCCAGCCGAGGCCACGGGTCGGGTAGGTGAGAGCGAGCGCATAGCGGCCCGCGCGCGCCGTCCCCAGCGCGATCTCGAGCGTGGCTCCGCGCGGCGCCGGCTCGCCGCGACCGACGCTCAGCGCACTCCATTCGCGCAGCAGCTCGAGCTGACCTGTGGCGTCGCGAAGGGTCAGGGTGTCGCCGTCGACCCGAAGCAGGGTGCCGGCCGCCAGCGGCCGTCCGTCCGGGCCGCGCACGGAAACACTGCGGCCGAGCAGGGCGTCGAGCTGGGCGCTGCCGCCCGCGCCGGGCGCCAGCACGCGCTGCCAGTCGATGCGCGCCGCGGCGGCGCGCGGAAAGACCGGCAGCAGGCCATCGGCATCCATCTGCACCGGCAGACCGCGAAGGTGCAGCACCTCGGCACCACCGTGCAGTTGCACGTCGCGCGTCTCGCGCACGATGGCGTAACCGGCGCCGGCATCCGCGTCGGGGTAGAGCGTGAGCGTCGGCCCGGAGGCGGCGGCAGCGGTCGAGATCAGCGCGAGCAGGGCGGCAGTGAGCGGGTCGCGGCGCATGGCGGATCTCCGTGCAGGACGCGGGCGATCATAGCCAGCGTGGGCCGGACGCGGATGAACCGGCACCGCACGCCCCGGAACCGCGGCCGGCGCGACGGCGGGCTACCCGCCACAAGCGACGCGGATGGCCTGCGGCAGCGGCACGCTGCGGCCGGATGCCGGGTCCATCCACACCATCACGACCTCGCCGTCGCAGTACAGGCGGGTCGCGTCCGCGCCGTCGCTGACCCGGTGGGTCAGCGTCAGCGAGCTGGTGCCGAGTCGCCCGCACGCCAATTCCACGCGCAGCGCCCCCGGCCAGCTGACCGGCGCGCGGTAGTTGAGCGAGCTGGCGGCCAGCACCGGCATGGCGTGTTCGTCGAACCAGGTCCCGGGCACGCTGGCCAGCCACTGCAGGCGTGCTTCCTCGAGGTAGGTGAGGAAGGTTGAATTGTTGACGTGATTGAAGGCGTCGAGGTCGCGCCAGCGCACCGCGATGGCGGCCACGAACAGCGGTTGCGGAGGGTCGCTGCCGGCCGCAGCGGCGGTCGCCGCCCTGATCGCCGGCGTCGATGCGGGTTGCCGGCGCGCTGCGCGCGGCTTGCCCGGCGCGCTCATGCGCGCTGCCTGCGGCGCGCCGGCTTGGCCGGCGCCAGCACGCGGGTGAGAAAGCGTCCGGTGTGCGAGGCCGGTTCGGCCGCGATCTGCTCGGGCGTGCCCGCGGCCACGATGCGCCCGCCGCCGCCGCCGCCCTCGGGGCCGAGGTCGACGACCCAATCGGCGGTCTTGATCACGTCGAGGTTGTGCTCGATCACCAGCACCGTGTTGCCCTGGTCGACCAGCTGGTGCAAGACATCCAGCAGCTGCTCGATGTCATGGAAGTGCAGGCCGGTGGTCGGTTCGTCAAGGATGTACAGGGTGTTGCCGGTGTCGCGGCGTGACAGCTCGCGCGACAACTTGACGCGCTGGGCTTCGCCGCCCGACAGCGTGGTCGCGCTCTGGCCCAACTGCAGGTAGCCGAGCCCGACCGCGAGCAGCGTCTCGAGCTTGCGCGCCAGCACCGGCACCGGCTGGAACAGCTTCAGCGCGTCCTCGACCGTCAGCGCCAGGATGTCGGCGATGGTGTGGCCCTTGTAGGTGATCTCCAGCGTCTCGCGGTTGTAGCGTTGGCCGTGGCAGACATCGCAGGGCACGTAGACGTCGGGCAGGAAGTGCATCTCGACCTTGATCAGGCCGTCGCCTTCGCAGGCCTCGCAGCGGCCGCCGCGCACGTTGAAGCTGAAGCGCCCGGCCTCGTAGCCGCGCGCGCGCGCTTCGGGCACCTGCGCGAACAGCTCGCGCAAGGGCGTGAACAGGCCGGTGTAGGTGGCGGGGTTGCTGCGCGGCGTGCGGCCGATCGGCGACTGGTCGATATCGACCACCTTGTCGAACAGATCCAGCCCCTCGACGCCCTTGAACGGTGCCGCCTGCGTGCCGGCGCCGTTGAGTACGGCGGCAGCGTGGCGATAGAGGGTGTCGTTGATCAGCGTGGACTTGCCCGAGCCCGAGACGCCGGTGACGCAGGTGAACAGCGCGGCCGGCACTTCGAGATCGACGTCCTGCAGGTTGTTGCCGCTGGCGCCATGGAGCTTCAGCCAGCGCCCGCGCTGCGGCGTACGCCGCCGCTGCGGGATCTCGATGCGGCGCGCACCGGTCAGGTACTGGCCGGTCAGCGAGCGCGGCGCGGCCAGCACGTCGGCCAGCGTGCCCTGGGCGACGATCTCGCCGCCGTGCACGCCGGCCCCGGGACCGATGTCGAGAATGTGGTCGGCGGCGCGGATCGCGTCCTCGTCGTGTTCGACCACGATCACCGTGTTGCCCAGATCGCGCAGGCGCCGCAGCGTGCCCAGCAGGCGCTCGTTGTCGCGCTGGTGCAGGCCGATCGAGGGCTCGTCGAGCACGTACATCACGCCGACCAGCCCGGCGCCGATCTGGCTGGCCAGGCGGATGCGCTGCGCTTCGCCGCCGGACAGCGAGTCGGCCTTGCGGTCGAGGGTGAGATACTCGAGGCCGACGTCGACCAGGAAGGTCAGCCGTTCGCGGATTTCCTTGACGATGCGCGCGGCGATTTCACCGCGCCAGCCCGGCAGCGTCAGGGTGGCGAAAAATCCCAGCGCAGCGCCGATCGGCAGTGCCGCCAGGGCCGGCAGCGTGCGCGTGGCGACGGTGACGTGGCGCGCCGAGCGGTTGAGTCGCGCGCCGCCGCAGTCGGGGCAGGCGCGCTCGCTGATATAGCGCGCCAGCTCCTCGCGCACGGCGCTCGATTCGGTCTCGCGGTAGCGGCGCTCGAGGTTGGGCACGATGCCCTCGAAGCGGTGCCTGCGGGTGACCGTGGTGCCGCGTTCGCTGAGGTAGCGGAACGCGATCTCCTCCTCGCCCGAGCCCCCCAGCACCGCGTCGCGGACCCGCGCCGGCAGCTCCTGCCAGGGGGTTTCCGGATCGAACGCATAGTGCTTCGCCAGCGCGAGGATCATCTGGAAGAAGTGCGCGTTGCGACGATCCCAGCCGCGCACCGCGCCGCCGGCCAGGGACAGCTCCGGATGCGTCACCACGCGCGCCGGATCGAAGAACGTGGTGACGCCGAGGCCGTCGCAGCGCGGGCAGGCGCCAACCGGCGAGTTGAACGAGAACAGTCGCGGCTCCAGCTCCGGCAGCGAGTAGTCGCAGGACGGGCAGGCGAATCGCGAGGAGAACAGCAGGGGCGGCGCGGTCGCGTCGCCGAGGTCGGCGACGATCGCCAGCCCCTCGCCGAGGCGCAGGCAGGTCTCGAACGATTCCGCCAGGCGCTGCTTGAGCTCCGGCCTGGGGCGGAAGCGGTCGATCACGACCTCGATGGTGTGCTTCTGGCGCAGGGCCAGCGCCGGCACCGCGTCCAGGTCCAGCACCGTGCCGTCGACGCGGGCGCGCACGAAACCCTGCGCGCGCAGCTGCTCGAACACCTGCACGTGCTCGCCCTTGCGCTCGCGCACCACCGGGGCCAGCAGCATCAGGCGGCGCTCGGGATCGAGCGCCAGCGTCGTGTCGACCATCTGGCTGACCGTCTGCGCCGCCAGCGGCACGCCGTGGTCGGGGCAGTGCGGCGTGCCGGTGCGCGCGAACAGCAGGCGCAGGTAGTCGTGTACCTCGGTGATGGTGCCGACCGTCGAGCGCGGGTTGTGCGAGGTGGATTTCTGCTCGATCGAGATCGCCGGCGACAGGCCCTCGATGTGGTCGACGTCGGGCTTCTCCATCATCGACAGGAACTGGCGCGCGTACGACGACAGCGACTCGACGTAGCGGCGCTGGCCCTCGGCGTACAGGGTGTCGAAGGCCAGCGAGCTCTTGCCCGAACCGGACAGCCCGGTGATCACGATCAGGCGGTCGCGCGGCAGGTCGAGGTCGACGTTCTTGAGATTGTGCGTGCGTGCGCCGCGGATGCGGATCGTGTCCATCGAGAGGCATGACCTCGGCGGCAAAGGGTTCGATTAGAGCCGTCAGGATGTGGGCAGGGCGTCGACGGCGCAAGCGGCGACCCGCGTGCGCCGGCTCCGGCGCGGCCGGTTGCCGCGGCCGGCCCGGATTTGACCCGCGGTCGCGGTTCCCGTTATCCTTTCAAGGCTTTACCTCCCAGAAGAACGACACAAGAGGCCCACATGTACGCAGTCATCAAGACCGGCGGCAAGCAGTACCGCGTGATGCAGGGTGAAGTCCTGCGCGTGGAACTGCTGGACGCCGAAGTGGACAGCACCGTCCGATTCGACCAGGTCCTGCTGGTCGGCGAGGGCGAGTCCATCCAGGTCGGCGCGCCGCTGGTTGCCGGTGCCGTGGTCAGCGCCAAGGTGCGCGCCCACGGTCGCGCCGACAAGGTCCGCATCGTCAAATTCCGCCGCCGCAAGCACTATCGCAAGCAGATGGGCCACCGGCAGCACTACACCGAAGTCGAAATCACCGGCATCAGCGCCTGAGCGCGGTGCGGAGGTAATACGTCATGGCACACAAAAAGGCAGGCGGCTCCACCCGCAACGGCCGCGATTCCAACCCCAAGTACCTGGGCGTCAAGATCTATGGCGGCCAGGCTGTCGAGCCCGGCAACATCATCCTGCGCCAGCGCGGCACCCAGTTCCACCCGGGCGCGAATGTCGGCTGTGGTCGCGACTACACGCTGTTCGCGCTCAAGGATGGCGTGGTCGAGTTCAAGGTTCGCGGCCCCAAGAGCCGCCGCTATGTGAGCGTGATCCCGGGCTGATCCGCATCCGCCCCGATCTTGCCCGAGCCCCGCCTCGCGCGGGGCTCTTTGTTTCCTGCACGGGGCGGGATATTCGGCGCCCGAGCAGCATGGGTCCGCAAAGGACGCAAAGGACGCAAAGCTCCTTGGACTTTCATCTTCGCGGGCTTGGCGTCCATTGCGGATCAGGCTCTTTGCCTGCTCGCCGACAGGGCCACAGGGCCGCACAGGACGCGAGGTCCGTGGACTGCCTATCCTAGTGCCACGGGCATCGTCCCTTCACCGGTTGCCGCCATGAAATTCGTCGACGAAGCATCCATCCGCGTGCAGGCCGGCGATGGCGGCAACGGCTGCATCAGCTTCCGTCGCGAGAAGTTCATTCCGCTGGGCGGGCCTGACGGCGGCGATGGCGGTGACGGCGGCTCGGTGTGGCTGCTGGCCGACGAGGGGCTCAACACCCTGATCGACTTCCGTCACCAGCGCCAGTTTCGCGCCCAGCGCGGCCAGAATGGCATGGGCAGCCAGATGTCGGGTCGCGGCGGCGAGGACTGCGTGATCCGGGTCCCGGTCGGCACCGTGATCACGAATCTCGACACGGGCGAGATCATCGGCGACCTCACCACCCACGGGCAGCGCCTGAAGGTGGCCGAGGGCGGTCATGGCGGCCGCGGCAACGAGAAATTCAAGAGCTCGACCAACCGCGCGCCCCGCAAGGCCACACCCGGATCGCCCGGCGAAACGCGCGAATTGCGGCTGGAGCTGAAGCTGCTGGCCGACGTCGGCCTGCTCGGCTTCCCGAACGCCGGCAAATCCACCTTCATCCGCGCGGTGTCGGCGGCCACGCCGCGGGTGGCCGATTACCCGTTCACCACGCTGCAGCCGCACCTGGGCGTGGTGCGCATCGAAACCGACCGCAGCTTCGTGATCGCCGACATCCCCGGCCTGATCGAGGGTGCCGCCGAAGGCGCCGGGCTGGGCATCCGGTTTCTCAAGCATCTGGCGCGCACCCGGTTACTGCTGCACGTGGTCGATCTGCTGCCGCTCGACGGCGTCGAGCCGGCCGCGCAGGTGCGTACGATCGAGGGCGAGCTGCAGCGTTTCGACGCCACGCTGGCGCAGCGGCCGCGCTGGCTGGTGCTGAACAAGGCCGACCTGCTGACGCCCGAGGAGGCGCAGGATCGCGCCGCCGAGGTCGTGCACGAACTGGGCTGGAGCGAGCCCTGGTTCGTCGTCTCGGCCGCCACCCGCAGCGGCACCTGGGAGGTCTGCCTGAAGATCCAGACGTTTCTCGACGGATTGCGCGCGGCGACCCGGCGTGCCGAGGCGGATGCCGCGGACGTCCGCATGCGCCCGGAGGGCGAGGCGTGACAGGGGCGGTGGCGGTTCGGCGGCCGGTCGGGATGCGGCCGCGGCCCGCGGACGCCTGGGCGCGGGCCACAAAAAAGCCGGCTTGCGCCGGCCTTTCTGCGCGAGTCCCGGCCGTTTCAGCCGAGCGCGCGGATATGCGCGGTCAGCCGGCTCTTGTGCCGTGCCGCCTTGTTCTTGTGCACCAGGCCGCGGCTGGAATAGCGATCGAGCACCGGCTCGGCGGCCTTGTAGGCCGCTTCGGCACCGGCCTTGTCCTTGGCCTCGAGCGCCTTGACGACCTTCTTGATCGTGGAGCGCAGCATGGAACGCGCGCTGGCATTGCGCATGCGCCGCTGCTCGGACTGGCGCGCGCGCTTCTTTGCGGACTTGATGTTGGCCAAGGGAAAACTCCGAACGCAGGTAGGGAAAAGACGGAAAGTATGCGCGAGCGCGGCGGGCGGGTCAATGCGCCGGTGACAGCAGGAGCGGGATGCGTCCCGGACCTCACACCGCGAGTCCTGCGGCCATGAGCGGGCCGCGTCCGGGCCTGCTGCGCGGGCTGGCCTCGTTCAGCTCGATGACCTTCATCTCGCGCGTGCTCGGGCTGGCGCGCGAAACGGTGATCGCCATTGTCTTTGGCGCCAACGCCTATACCGACGCGTTCTGGGTGGCGTTCCGCATCCCCAACTTCCTGCGCCGGCTGTTCGCCGAGGGCGCCTTCTCGCTCGCCTTCGTGCCGGTGTTTACCGAAGTCAAGCAGCGCGGCGACGAGGCGGCGTTGCAGGCGCTGGTGGCGCGCGCGGCCGGCACCCTCGGCGGCATCCTGCTGCTGGTGACGGCGCTGGGCGTGTTCGGGGCGTCGTGGATGACGCGGCTGTTCGCGCCCGGCATCGTCGACGACCCACTGCGCTTCGCGCTGACGACGGACCTGCTGCGGATCACCTTTCCGTTCCTGCTGTTCGTTTCGCTGACCGCGCTGGCCGGCGGCGTGCTCAATGCCTACCATCGGTTCGCGCTGCCGGCGCTGACGCCGGTGATCCTCAACCTGTGCATGATCGCCGGCGCGCTGTGGCTGGCGCCGCACCTGGCGGTGCCGATCACCGCGCTGGCCTGGGCGATCCTGCTGGCCGGCGTGCTGCAGCTGGCGGTGCAACTGCCGGCGCTGCGCAAGCTGGGCCTGCTGCATGTGCCGCGCTGGGGCTGGCGCCACCCGGACGTGCAGAAGATCCTCAAGCTGATGCTGCCGACCCTGTTCGGGTCGTCGGTGGCGCAGGTCAACCTGCTGCTCGACACCCTGATCGCCTCGTTCCTGATCGCCGGCTCGCAGACCTGGCTGGCGCAGTCGGACCGACTGATGGAATTTCCGCTGGGGGTGTTCGGCGTCGCGCTCGGCACGGTGATCCTGCCCAGCCTGGCGCGCCATCACGTCGGTACCGACAGCGAAGGCTTCCAGCGCGCGCTGGACTGGGGCATCCGCACCGCGTTGCTGATCGCGCTGCCGGCGGCGGTCGCGCTGGTGCTGCTGGCCAAGCCGATGATCGCGACCCTGTTCCAGCACGGCCGTTTCACCGCGTTCGACACCGAGATGGCGACGCTGTCGCTGACCACGCTCAGCCTCGGCCTGCCGGCGTTCGCGCTGGTCAAGGTGCTGGCGCCGGCGTTCTACGCGCGTCAGGACACCCGGACGCCGGTGCGCGCGGCGGTGGTGTCGATGTCGGTCAACATGGTGCTCAACGTGATCTTCGTCGGGCTGCTGTTCTGGCGCTGGCATACGCCGGCCGACTTGGCGCACGGCTGGCTGGACGGGCTGGCGCGCGTGCCCGGCCTGCACATGGCGCTGGGTCTGGCCAGCGCACTGGCCGGTTATCTCAACCTGACCCAGCTGTGGCTGGCACTGCGCCGCGCCGGCGTCTATGCGGCGCAACCGGGATGGGGTCGCAACCTGCTGCGCCTGGGCGCGGCGATCGCGGTGATGGCGGCGGTCCTGCTGGCCGGACGCTGGTACTGGCCGGACTGGACCCATGACGGTGCGTGGTTGCGCATCGGCCGGCTGGCCATGCTGCTGGCCGGATCGTCGCTGGCCTACCTCGCCGTGCTGTTCGCGCTGGGCTTCCGCCTGCGCGAGCTGCACGAGGCTTGAGCGCCGGCACCGTGGCTATACTCGCGCGATGATGAGTGTGTCTCGGGATGCCGCCGGCCCCTGTCTGGCCCCCGGCGGCAGCGTGCTGGCCGTGGGCGCCTTCGATGGCCTGCACCGCGGCCACGCCGCGCTGCTGGCGCGCGTGCGCGAGCGTGCCGCCGCGCGGGCGATGCTGCCGCTGGTGATCAGTTTCGAGCCGCTGCCGCGGGCGTTCTTCGCGCGCGCACCGCTGCCGCGCCTCGGGTCGGTGCGTGACAAGCTCGAAGGTCTGTGCGCGGCCGGCATGACGCGCGCGCTGCTGCTGCGCTTCAACGCCGAGCTGGCGGCGATGAGCGCCGAGGATTTCGTGCGCGACGTGCTGGTGCGGCGCGCGGGCGCGCGCGAGATCTGGGTGGGCGCCGACTTCCGTTTCGGCCATGCCCGGCACGGCGATGTCGCCCTGCTCGAACGCCTGGGGGACGAGGCCGGCTTCGTCACCCGGGTGTTCGATACCCAGCACGACGCCGGCGAGCGGGTGTCGAGCAGCGCGATCCGTGCGGCGCTGGCGAACGGCGCCTTCGCCGATGCCGCGCGCCTGCTGGGGCGACCGTTCGCGATCGGTGGCCGCGTCGTGCGCGGCCAGCAGCTCGGCCGCACGCTGGGTTATCCGACCGCCAACATCCGGCTCGGTCGTCGCGTCAGTCCGGTGCAGGGCATTTTCGCGGTGCGCGTGGATGGCGCCACGGCGGGGTCCCTGCCCGGCGGTCGCTCCGGCGCATCCTGCGCCCGCGACACTGGGGCATCCCTGCCCGGCGTTGCGAGCCTCGGGTTGCGGCCGACCGTGGGCGGTCGCGAGCCGCTGCTGGAAGTGCATCTGTTCGACTTCGACGGCGACCTCTACGGTCGCCGCCTCGCGGTCGAGTTCGTCGCCAAATTGCGCGACGAGGAAAAATTCGCCAGTCTCGACGCGCTGACCGCGCAAATGCACCGCGACGCCGCCGCGGCGCGCGCGATCCTCGGCATGCCCCTTTCCGTTTCCGCCTGAGCCCCCGCCGTGAGCATGGATTACAAAGCCACCCTGCAACTGCCCCAGACCGATTTCCCGATGCGCGGCGACCTGCCCCGGCGCGAGCCGACGTGGCTCGCGGAATGGGAGCGGGTCGGGCGCTACGCGCAGATCCAGGAAAAAACGGCCGCGCGCGGCAAGGTGTTCATCCTGCACGACGGTCCGCCCTACGCCAACGGCGCGATCCACCTCGGCCACGCGGTCAACAAGATCCTCAAGGACGTGGTGGTCAAGTCCAAGCTGCTGGCCGGTTACCGCGCGCCCTATGTGCCGGGCTGGGACTGCCACGGCCTGCCGATCGAGATCGCGGTCGAAAAGAAATACGGCAAGGCCGGCGACAAGCTCGATGCCGCGGCGTTCCGGCAGAAGTGCCGCGAGTACGCCGCCGCCCAGATCGACCTGCAGCGCGCCGACTTCAAGCGCCTCGGCGTGCTCGGCGACTGGGAGCAGCCCTACCGCACCATGGATTTCAGCTACGAGGCCGACATGCTGCGCGCGCTGGCGCGCATCGTCGAGCGCGGCCACGTCACCCGCGGCTTCAAGCCGGTGCACTGGTGCTTCGACTGCGGCTCGGCGCTGGCCGAGGCCGAGATCGAGTACCAGGACAAGGACTCGCCGGCGATCGATGTGGCTTTCGATGCGGTCGACGGCAAGGCGCTGGCGGCCAAGTTCGGTGTCGAGGCCGGCGACGCCATCGTCGCCGTGCCGATCTGGACCACCACGCCGTGGACGCTGCCGGCCAATCAGGCGGTGGCGCTGAATGCCGAACTCGACTACAGCCTAATCTCGGGGCCGCTTAGAAACGGCCGTCGTACCCTCCTCGTCGTTGCGACGCTCCTCGCCAATGTCTGCGCGGCTCGTTACGGCGCACTTGAAGGGGACTTTCCAGCGGCGATCGTCCATGGAAGGCCGGCTCGCGGCGCAGCACTGACCGGCCAGCCCGGCGCGGCGCTGACGTTGTTGCGGCATCCGTTTTACGACCGCATGGTGCCGATCGTGCTGGGCGATCACGTCTCGGCCGAGGACGGTACCGGCGCCGTGCACACCGCGCCGGGCCATGGCCAGGAGGACTTCGCCGTGGGCCAGCGTTACGGCCTGCCGGTGATGAATCCGGTCGATGGCCGTGGCGTGTTCCTGCCCGACACCGCGCTGTTCGCCGGCCAGCATGTCTGGAAGGCCAACGCCGCCATCGTCGAGACCCTGCGCGAGCGCGGCGTGCTGCTGGCGCTGGAGACCCTGCGCCACAGCTACCCGCACTGCTGGCGTCACCGGACGCCGGTGATCTTCCGCGCCACGCCGCAGTGGTTCATCGGCATGGAGGTCGCCGGGCTGCGCCGCGACGCGCTGGCCGCCATCGCGAACGATGTGCAGTGGTTCCCGGAATGGGGCGCGGCGCGCATCCACGGCATGGTTGCCGGGCGGCCCGACTGGTGCATCTCGCGCCAGCGCACCTGGGGCGTGCCGATCGCGCTGTTCGCCGACAAGGCGACGGGCGATCCGCATCCGCGCTCGGTCGAGCTGCTGGAGCAGGTGGCGCAACGCGTCGAACGCGGCGGCATCGATGCCTGGGCGACGCTGGATGCGCGCGAGCTGCTCGGCGACGAGGCCGACCGTTACGAGAAGGTCAGCGACGTACTCGATGTCTGGTTCGATTCCGGCGTCAGCCATTTCTGCGTGGTCGATGCGCGGCCCGAGCTGGCGCGCGGCGACCGGGCCGACTACCGGGTGATGTACCTCGAAGGCTCGGACCAGCACCGCGGCTGGTTCCAGTCCTCTCTGCTGACGCGCGCCGCGATGACCGGCCACGCGCCCTACGACCAGGTGCTGACGCACGGTTTCACCGTCGATGCGCAGGGCCGCAAGATGTCGAAGTCGCTGGGCAACGGCATCGAGCCGCAGGACGTGATGAATCGGCTCGGCGCCGACATCCTGCGCCTGTGGATCGCGTCGGCCGACTACCGCAACGAGATGTCGCTCTCGGAGCAGATCCTGCAGCGGGTCACCGACAGCTACCGGCGCATCCGCAACACCAGCCGCTTCCTGCTGGCCAACCTCGACGGTTTCGATCCGGCGCGCCACCTGCTGCCGGTCGGCGAGTGCCTGCTGCTCGACCAGTGGGCCATCGCGCAGGCGGCCGACCTGCAGCGCGCGATCGCCGCGGCCTACGAACGCTACGACTTTCCGGACGTGGTGCAGCGGGTGCAGAACTTCTGCACCAACGAGCTCGGCGCGCTGTATCTCGACATCACCAAGGATCGCCTCTACACGATGCCGGCCGACAGCCGCGGCCGGCGCAGCGCACAGAGCGCGATGTGGCGCATCCTCGAGGCGATGGTGCGCTGGCTGGCCCCGATCCTGAGCTTCACCGCCGAGGAAATCTGGCAGCACCTTCCGGGGCAGCGCGACGCCTCGGTGCTGTTTGAGACCTGGTATGAGGGCCTGGAAGGGGCCTCAAGGGCGGCCACCGATGTGGCGTTCTGGGCGGACCTGCTGGCGATTCGCGCGCGCGTCAGCGCCGAGATCGAGACGATGCGCGCGAAGAAGGAGGTCGGCGCCTCGCTCGAGGTCGCGGTCGCGGTCTTCGCCGACGACGCGTTCATCCGCCGCTATGCCGGCGTGGCGGACGAGCTGCGCTTTTTTTTCATCACCTCGGACTTCGCATTGCGCCCGATCGCGGAGCGACCGGAACGCGCCGCCGCCAGCGGCCTGCGCATCGGCGACTGGCAGCTGTGGACCGACGTGGGCCGCACCGATGCCCCCAAATGCGTGCGCTGCTGGCATCACCGCGCGGATGTCGGCCGCCATGCCGCGCATCCCGGGCTGTGCGGTCGCTGCATCGAGAACGTGGACGGCGCGGGCGAGGACCGGCGCTATTTCTGAGGTCGCGGGATGCGGCCATGCAGCGGAATCCTTTCGCCCCGGCGCGGTCTGAGCTGCGTCGATCCCTGGAGTGGCATCCGATGAACCGTCCCAAACCCGATGCGCTGAGCTGGCTGTGGCTGTCGTTTGTGGTGATCGTGGCCGACCAGATCACCAAGATGATCGTGATGAACGAACTGCTGCCGTTCGAGAAGCGCACGGTGATCCCGCATCTGCTCGACTGGACGCTGGCGTTCAACACCGGCGCCGCCTTCAGCCTGCTGGCAGGCGACGATGGCTGGCAGCGCTGGTTGTTCACCCTGCTGGCGGTCGTCATCAGTGCCGCGCTGGCGGTCTGGCTGGCACGCACGCCGCGCCGCGACTGGCGCACCGCGCTGCCCCTGTCGCTGGTGATCGGCGGCGCGCTGGGCAACCTGATCGACCGCGTCTACCGCGGCCACGTGATCGATTTCATCCTGGTGTACTGGAAGCACTGGTCGTGGCCGGCGTTCAATCTCGCCGATTCGGCGATCAGCGTCGGCGCGGTCCTGCTGATCGTGTTCGGCCTCGGTGCCCGGGCCCGGCATCCGCAGTGAACGCGGCGTAGAATCCGCCATCCCCCGAGGCGCGCCCATGCAGGTCCTGCTCGCCAATCCGCGCGGTTTCTGCGCCGGCGTCGATCGCGCGATCGCCATCGTCGAGCGCGCGCTGGAGTCCTACGGCGCGCCGATCTACGTGCGCCACGAGGTGGTGCACAACCGCTACGTGGTCGAGGGCCTCAAGCGCCGCGGCGCGGTGTTCGTCGAGGCGCTGGCCGAGGTGCCCGACGGCGCCACCGTGATCTTCAGCGCGCACGGCGTGTCGCAGGCGGTACGCGACGAGGCGGCGCAGCGCGCGCTCAAGGTGTTCGACGCGACCTGTCCGCTGGTGACCAAGGTGCACTTGGAGGTCGCGCGGCTCGGCCGCGCCGGGCTCGACGTGGTGCTGATCGGCCATGCCGGCCATCCCGAGGTCGAGGGCACCATGGGCCAGTGGGATGCGAGCCATCCCGGGCGCATCCATCTGGTCGAATCGCTCGCCGATGTCGCCGGGCTGGCGCCGCATGACCCCGAGCGGCTGGCCTACGTCACCCAGACCACGCTCTCGGTGGACGATACCCGCGCCATCATCGACGCCCTGCGGCAGCGCTTTCCGGCGATCGAGGGCCCGCGCAAGGACGACATCTGCTACGCCACCCAGAACCGCCAGGACGCCGTGCGCCGGCTGGCCGCGGCCGCGGACGTGGTGCTGGTGGTCGGTTCGGCGAACAGCTCCAACTCCAACCGCCTGCGCGAGCTGGCGGCCAAGCAGGGCGTGCCGGCCTACCTGATCGACGGTCCCGAGGCGATCGAACCGGTGTGGCTGACCGGTGCGACCCGCATCGGCCTGACCGCCGGCGCGTCGGCACCCGAGGCGCTGGTGCGTGCGGTGACCGAGCGCCTGCGCGCAGCCGGTGCCGATGACGTGCGCGAGCTCGAGGGCGAGCCCGAGGACGTCACCTTCGCGCTGCCGCGCGCATTGCGCACCACCGGCTGACCCGCGCCTGCCGCCGGCAGGCCGTCGTCCGCGATGCCGCAGCACGGTGCGTCTGTGCGCCGTCCATCGGCGGTTCGCCGCCGCCGGTCCGCCATCGCTGGCTTGTCGTCACGTGCCCGGCAATGGTGACCTCGCATACGTGGCCGACGGGCCGCGGCAAGGGGGCAGGGCATGGGGGCACGACGCATCCGCGGTTTCACCCTGGTCGAGCTGATGGTCACGGTGGTGGTGGTGGCCGTGCTGCTTGCGCTTGCCGTACCCAATTTCAGAACCATGTTGCTCAATCGGCGCCAAGCCTCCGTGGCGGATGGCCTGCTGAACTCGCTCAATTACGCGCGCAACACGGCGCTCAGCACCGATCAGCCGGTGACGATCTGCCCGTTGGGCACAGGCACCGCCTGTGGCACAAGCTGGAGCAACGGCTGGATCGTGGGCACCCAGCCCGCGAGCGGAGCCAGCGTGATCCTCAACACCTCGGCGCTCAGCACGGGTGGACCGACCCTCAAGACCGCCGGTGGCAGCGCGGCCGTCAGTTTCAACGGTCGCGGTTTAGCCACGGGTCAGGATGTCTTCGTGATCTGCGACAGTCGCGGTACCAGTTACGCTCAATCGGTGCAGGTCTACGCCACCGGCTTCATCCAGGCATCACCGGCGCGCGGCGGCACGGCACCCGACGGCACGACCAGCATCTCATGTCCCTAGGAAACGCCATGACGTGTCAACGCAGCCGCGGCTTTTCGCTGCTCGAAGTGATGGTGGCGATCGTCATCTTGTCACTTGGCATGCTCGGTGTGGCGGCCGTCCTGATCACCGTGCACAAGGCCAATGCCTCAAGCTACCTGCGCCAGCAGGCCGTGCAGGAGACCTACGATATTCTCGATCGCATGCGCGCCAACCGATCGGCGGCGCTGCAGGGCGGTTACGACGTGGCGCTGAATACCGCGCCCGGGACGGCATCGGTCAATTGCACCAGCGGCAGCTGCAGCCCGACCCAGCTGGCGGGCTATGACCAGTGGCAATGGCTGACAGAGCTGGCCAGCACGCTACCGTCGGGAACGGGTTCGGTCGGGCTGGGCACTGTCGCCGGCGGGACGTGTGGAAGTCTCACTTACTCGAACAGCCTGTCGACGCCACCCACGGCACCCGTATGCGTGGTGGTGACCGTGCAGTGGAGCGACACTCCGGCGCAGAAGATGCTCAAGCAGGCTGTTGCCCCGGCCACCTACACCCTGCAGACGGTGCTGTGATGCGACTGACACGCGGTTTCACCTTGGTCGAGCTGATGATCGCCATCGCGATCGGTCTGATCCTGCTGGCGGGTGTCGTCACCGTGCTCGTCGCCCAGCGGCAGGTCTACAGTACGGCCAGTGCGCAGGCATCGATCCAGAACACCGAGAACGCCATTGCAGCCATGGTCACCCCATCCATACGCGGCGCGGGGTTTGCCGGCTGCGGTGCGTTCTCGCATACCGGCACGATCATCAATACCTCCTCGACGCCGTTACCCTACAACTTCACAGCACCGGTTTTCGGTTTCGACGCCAGCGGCTCGGGATCCGGCGGCAGCGTGACGCTGGCGAGCCTCAATGCCGCCAATGACGGCAATACCGGCGACTGGAGTCCGGCATTGGACGCCACACTCGCGGGGCTGACGGAAAAAGGCAGCGACGTCATCGCGGTCGGTGGCGAGTTGCCGGGCACTATCCCCGTGGCGACCACGGGCAATGCGGGCAATTCCGCACAGCTCACGATCCAGAGTCAGCCGTTCCCTCCGCCATCCACCGCCACGGTGCAGCCCGGCATGATCGGTGCGGTCAGCGATTGTTCGAAATCGATCGCTTTCGTGATTTTTTCGCAGTCAGGCGCCAATTCCAACACCTTGGTCGTCCACCATGACCAGGGCTCGGGTACCGGCAGCAACAAGCAGGCGCAGTTCGCTCCCAATTTTCCCTCTGCCGCGCAGTTCGTGCTGATGCAGCAGGAAGTGTTCTATGTCGGCAACAGCGCGGGTGGCCAGAGCGGCCTGTACGGGGCCGTGATGATGTGCGGCAGCTGGCAGTCGCTGTCGGTGCTGTCCACCGGCTGTTCGAATGCAGGCGGCCCGAAAAACTCGTCGACGGCGCCGCAGCCCCTGGTGCCGGGCGTGGACAACATGCAGATCCTGTATGGCATCGGGCCGGGCGGCGTGACCCAGCAGTGGGTGCCGGCCTCGCTGGTCAGCGACTGGACCCAAGTCAATGCTGTGCGCATGGGCTTTCTGATCGAGGGTTCCATCGGTTCGGCGAATTACGACAGCAACCCCACCGCTTGGAACGTACTCGGCGCGACGGTCAACGTCCCGCGCGATACCCGCCTGCGGCACGTTTACGTCATGACCATCTCCCTCCGGAATGCCACGCTATGAAGACCTCCTTGCGCAGCGACCGCAACGCCGGTCAGCGCGGTTTCGTCCTGCTGACCGCAGTGATCATGCTGCTCGTTCTGACCCTGATCGCACTGGTGGCGATGTCGTTCGAGGCCAACCAGGCGCGTGTGGCCGGAAACACGGCCAACGCGCAGATCGCGTTCGAAACCGCCGAGGGCGCGTTGCGGGTCGCGGAAGGCAATCTGCTCTCGAGTACTTATGCCGCCAACCAGTTTGTCGTGGGCGGCACGAACGGCCTGTATCTTTTCAATCCGACGTCCGCACCGGTCTGGAGCCAGGCATCGACATGGGCGGGCACCAACGTGATCGTGTCCGGGTTCACCGGCGAGTCGGCCACCGCGGCCCTGGTGGTCATCGAGCAATTACCCAGCGTGTCGCTGCCCGGGCAGAACCTCGCTTCCATCCAGTACGGCGGTGGCTCGCCACCGGCCCGGGTCTATCGCATCACGGCCCGCGCCGTCGGACTCAATGGCAAGGCGCCGGTGATGGTGCAGAGCATTTTCCACGAATGATCGCGTGCCCCATGGGCAGGAAGGTTTCGCCATGAAATCCATATCGACGCTGCGGAATCTGCTGGTGGGCGGTGCGATCGCCGTGATTGCGGGTGCCTTCGCGCCACCGACTCCGCTGGCTGAGGCGGCCACGCCGCCCACCATCCCGATCTCGCAGGTGCCGTTGAGCATCGCCATTCCGCAGCACCCCCAGGTGCTGTTCGCGGTCGGCAACTCGCAATCGATGGACGGCGACCTCAGCGGCGCAATCATGACGGGCTCCGGATCCCTGAGCTCTGCGCTGAGTTCGCTTGCCAATTCGAGCTCGCCCGTCAATTACACCGTGCCGAGCGGATTCACGCCTCCGGCGCAGGCGGCCAATTCGTCCGGGCTGGCGCCTTATACGGTCAACCAGAGCGGCGTGCTGGTCGACAATGGTGCAAGCCGGCTGAATGTGGCGAAAGCGGGTATCCAGGCCATTCTGCAGTCGTACATGGGCAGCACCGACTTCGCGCTCGAGGATTACAGCACGAGCGGGACCAGCCTTTACACGACGTGGGTCTATTACATGTCGCCGACGGGAAGCGGGTTCAACTTCACCAACACTTTACCAACCAACGGTTACACGAGCTATGCCGCCTACCTTCTGGCGCTTGCCCAGAATCCCTTGCCGAGTCCCGCACCGACCCGATGGATCATCAACCCTTGCTACAAATACGGCTCCGCTTCTTCTTCGGTGAAGAGCTACTGCGGCTCCATCGCCGGTCTCTATGGCTCCACGACGTTGTCCGGAAGCCAGTATATGCAGATCGGCGCGTCGAGCGATGATTACAATATCAATGATGTGCTTTATGCCGGCGGACAAACAGGTCTGTTCGTGTCCTACAACGGGCCGAATCCGGCAAGCCCCTACCCGCCGAAT
Source organism: Lysobacteraceae bacterium (assembly GCA_028870665.1). Classification (GTDB taxonomy): domain Bacteria; phylum Pseudomonadota; class Gammaproteobacteria; order Xanthomonadales; family Rhodanobacteraceae; genus Metallibacterium. Next base: position 8,010 of record JAGWPB010000002.1, on the reverse strand, counting down.
TTTTCCCTGTCCAACTACAACAGTGGTTCGATTTTCGTTTCGTACAACACGACCACGCCCAACAACGGCTCGTTCGGGACGAGTCCGACGAATGCCGGTTACGTCCCCTATTCGCCCCAGGTCATGTACGCACAGCGCGGATTCGGCTATTACGTCAGCAGTGTGAGCGCCGGCTCCGGAAATGTGATCGTGCCGCTCACGTCGGCAGGCAAGAATCCGACATCAAGCAGCGTCAGCACGGCGATCGCGAAGTTCTCGCCGCTGCTTTTGCCCGAAACCAACAACAGTTCGAGCAGCGAAATCAAGGCGCTCGCATACCAGTCGCCAATGGCCGGGCTTCTGGCGAAGGCCAAGACCTACATGCAAAGCCTGGGGGCCAGCAGCTCCTCGTGCCCGCCCAAGCAATACGTCGTCCTGCTTACCGACGGGTTGCCAACCATGGACCTCGGCGGCAACAACTGGCCGCCGTTGGGCAGCGCTTCCGCGCAAGGCTATGGAGTGACCGCCGCATTCAATGCCGATGGCTCATTGAATACAAACCCATTGATGACGAACGATCAGGCCCTGCTTGATGCCGTGTCACAGATTGCCGCGCTGAAGAGCGCCGGTATCAAGACCTATGTCGTCGGACTGGGGGCTGGCGTCAATCCGAGCGTCAATCCGGCCGCTGCCCAGGCGCTGACGGCAATGGCTATTGCCGGCGGAACCGCACAATATTTTCCGGCCAAAAGCCCGGATTCATTGGTCACCCAGCTGACCGTCATTCTCAACCAGGTCCAGGCGGGCAATCTGTCGACCGCCTCCGCCGCCGTCAATTCAACCGGTTTGAATACCGGCTCGGTCGTGTACGAGGCGTCCTACAACACCGACTGGACCGGCGATCTGCGTGCGTTTCCGATCGCTAGCAACGGATCCATCAATACCAGCCCGGCAAGTGCCCAGTGGAGTGCCCAGGCGCAACTCGATGCGACAAACCCGACAAGTCGGATCATCGCCACCTGGAATCCGTCGCTCAATGGAGGCGCCGGTGCCGGCTCGCCGTTTGAGTGGGGCTCGACGGGCGTTTTGTCCGCAGCATCCATCGCTCCGTCCCAGCAGACGCTATTGCAGCCGAGTGATTCCATGGGCTCGGCACGGCTCAACTATCTGCGAGGCGACAAGTCGCAGGAGCAGAGCAACGGCGGCTCGTTCCGCAATCGCACCCATATCCTCGGGGATATCGTCGACAGCAATCCCATCTATGTGGGGGCGCCGGCAGGACCCTACGCCAACGGGGCAGGGTATAGCTCGACCTTCAACAGCAGCTATCAGACGTTCGAATCGACCTATACCAATCGCCCGCCCGTCATCTACGTGGGCGCCAATGACGGCATGCTGCATGCTTTCGATCCCACCACCGGCAACGAGTTGTTCGCCTTCGTTCCCAACGGGGTGTTCAGCAATCTGATCAATCTGACCAATCCGCTCTACAGTCATCAGTTCTATGTCGACGGATCACCTCAGGCGGGCGATGTGCAGTTTGCCGACGGTAGCTGGCACACATTGCTGGTCGGCGGCGAAAACGCGGGTGGCCAGACCGTCTACGCACTGGACGTGACCAACCCGGCCGCCTTGACGTCCGAAGCGGCTCTGGCCAGCGCTGTGCGCTGGGAGTTCAGCGATGCGGACATGGGCTACAGCTACAGCACGCCGGCCATCGCGCTGACGTGCGTCCCCGTGACCAGCGGTGCCCAGTCGCCCTGCAGCAACACGAGTTCCTCGAATCAGCAGGGCATGTTCATGACCTTTTTCGGCAACGGCTACGACAGCTCGTCCAGCCACGCCATCCTGTACGCCGTGAATGCCCAGACCGGGGCTCAGATCGCCAAGATCGACCTGTGCGCCCAGGTGACCGGCGCATGCAGCAGCAGCCTTCCCGACGGACTGTCGAGTGTGGTCGCGGCCAACTCCGATGGCATCCTGGGGGCGCCGGTGGACCATGTCTTTGCGGGTGATCTGCAGGGCAATCTGTGGTCGATCAATGTGTCCAATCCAAGCCCCAGCAAGTGGACGGTGCGGCTGCTGTTCAAGGCGACCGACCCTAGCGGCAATCCGCAGTCGATCACCACGGCGCCGGGCGTCACGCTCAATCCGAACTACCCCAACCAGCTGGGTCTGATGGTCAATTTCGGCACCGGCCAGTTGCTGGCCTCGGCCGACCTCGGCAGCACGCAGACCCAGTCGTTCTATGGCGTGTGGGATCGCCCGACGACGCTGACGCCGGTACTCAGTCCATCCAACACGACGTTCAACCGCAGCAATCTGCAGCAGCAAACCTTGACGACGCTGTCAGCGGCCACGACCGGGCTTCCGCAGGATGTGCGCACCGTGACCAACAACTGCGTCTACTACAGCCTGCCCAGCGGTTACCTCCCCAGCGGGTGTACCCAACTCACCAATCCGCCGACGCAGGCACAGGTGGGCTGGTACATGGATCTCCCGGCAACCGGTGAGCGCGTGGTGACCGATCCGCGTGTCGAGAATGGCGGCGTGGTGTTCACCACGAATGCACCCTCCTCGGCATCGAGCACCCAATGCACGATCGGCTTCACTTCCTTCCTGATGGACGTGAACTACGTCAATGGCGGATCGTTCTCGCAGCCCGAGTTGGATATCAACGGTGATTACCAGATCAATAGTGGCGACCAGGTGACTGTCGGCGGCAAGACGTACAACCCGGTGGGTCTCGGCATGGGCAGCGTCTATTCGGCCGCACCGACCATCATCAGCGCCAATCTGGGTGCTGCGCATGCGGTCAAGCTGGTGACGCGGTCCGACCAGACGATCAAGTCGGTGCAGGAGCGGGGCGGTGGCCTGACCCGCGTCGGCTGGTGGCAGATCATCCAGTAACGGAGACTCGAATGAACAAGTCCTCACTTGCAATCGCCGCCGCCGTGATGGGGCTGGCGCTGTCCGCACCCGGCAGAGCGGCGGTCGTCGTCTCGGTCGTGCAAGGCATGGTGCAGTCGGTTTCGGCCGGTGCCCGCACGGGCAGCATCATCATCAGCGGAAAAACCTATGCGGTTCCGGCAGGGGCGGCCATCGTCGGGGCGCCGCAGTTGTCCGGGGTGCCGCTGGGTGCCCGTGTCACGGTCATCCTCACCCCGGACGGCAAGCAAGTCATGCGACTGATCGTACAGCCGCCCGGCTTACCGGCTTCCGAGCCGCAGCACCTTCGCTGAGCGTTCCACTGAGGTTTTTGACATGAATCGTCTGTCGGGCTTCACTCTGATCGAGTTGATGATCGTGGTCGCGATCATCGCGATCCTTACCGCGATCGCCTATCCGGCTTACACCCAGTACATCTATCGCAGCCGGCGCTCGGATGCCTACGCCGGGATCAATCAGAGCCAGGCCATCCTTGAACGTTGTTATGCGCAGTATTTCTCCTATCAACCCACGACGGGAACCTGTCCGGTGCCGGCCGCAACGACATCGCCCGAGAAGTACTACAACATCAACACGGCCGTGACTTCCTCGACCTACACGATCACGGCGGTGCCGGTTGGCCCTCAGGCCAACGATACCTCCTGCCCGAGTTTCAGCATCGATCAGGGTGGTAAGAAGACGCCCGACCCCACCACATCCAGGTGCTGGGGCTCCTGAGCCTCACGCTCCGCTCTCGCGGCCGGGCCAGCTCGCAATCGCGACACGCGGGCGTGCGCCTGCGCTTTAACGGGTCGAATTGTAGTTCCGTTGATTGCGGCTGCCGGATCCGTCAGCGTGAGCGTGGCCTGATGTCACCTCGCCGCGGTGCACCGGCCGCGACGGGCCCGCTGCGGCGCACCGGCCGCCATTCGCCGATCCCGCGCATCTGCCCCTGCTCACAGGCGCATCGGCCGCCGCTGACAGAAACCGCCCGCTGCGGGCGCTAAACAGGAAAGACCGTCCGCGAGGACGCCGGCGACCGCCGGCGCACCCATCCATGGCCGCATCGTTGCAGTCGCCCGGGGAGCACCGCGCCGCGTCATGGCCGCGCGCGGACGCAGCGGCCACGCGTGGTCGCCAGCGTGGACTGGGACTGATCGAGGTACTGGTCGCGACGCTGGTCTTCAGCATCGGCCTGATCGGTCTGGCCGGGATGCTGACCACCGCAGCGCAGGCCCATCGCGGCGCCTACGTGCGCACCCAGGCCGGCTTTCTCGCGCAGGCGATGGCCGAGCGCATGCATGCCAACCTCGCCGGCGTCTGGAGCGGCGGCTACGACAGCGGCGCCTATCCGGTCGCCGGCGCGCCGCCGGACTGTGCCAGCAACCCCGGCTGCTCGCCGGCGCAGGTCGCCCGGCGCGACCAGCTGCACTGGAGCCGCCAGCTGGTGCAGTTCTTGCCGGCAGCCACGGCCGCGGTCACCTGCACACCCGCCGCTGCGGGGCCGGCGGTGGCGACGACGCAATCCATCGACCGGCCGCCGTATTCGGGCACCTGCAGCCTGACGTTGACCTGGGTCGAGCATGCGCTGGTGCGCGGTGGCGTGCCGGCCCCGCAGACCTTCGCCGCGGTGTTCCAGCCGTGAGCGGCGGACGGCTGCCGATCGGCCACAGCCCCGCCGGCGGCTTCACCCTGGTCGAGCTGATGATCGCCACGGCACTGGGACTGCTGCTCACGGCCGGCATCGTCAGCGTGTTCGCGGCGACCGGCAAGGCCGGCAGCGTGCAGATGCGGATGGCGCGACTGCAGGAGGAGGCGCGCTATGCGGTCGGGCGTATCGGCGAGGATCTGGCCATGGCCGGTGCGCAGTACTGCAGCAACGGCGGCGGACTGGCGACCGCCAGGACCTGGGCCTACCAGGACGATCTGCGCAGCCCGCTGTCGTATGTGCCGGCAGCCGATCTGCAGCTGCCCGACAACAGCGTGACGCTGGCGACGGCACCGACCGCGCCGTTCGCGCTGCCGTCGAGCTTTTTCATGCGCGGATACCAGTGTTCGACCACCGCCTGCCGGCCCGACGTGCCGGCCGCCGTCGCGCCCGCGATGGGCAGCGGCGCGGGCAGTCGCATGCGCGGCGCCGATGTGCTGACGGTGCGCTATCTGAGCGGCCGCGGTTGGGCGGTCCGCGCCGACGACGCCAGCCCGCTGACGCCATTCGACATCGTGCCGTCCGCCGGCGATCCGCCGCTCGACACCTTCGCCGTCGGTGATCTGGCGCTGCTCGCCGATTGCACGCAGGCGCAGATCTTCCCGGTCATGCGCGCAGGGACCCGGTTCACTCCGGAAACCCGCTTCCCCGGCTTCGTACCGGTTGGCGTCGACACCCGGTCCGATCTGCGGTTGTTCGATTTCAACCGCGATTTCGTCACCGTGACGTACTACCTGAAGCTGGTCGCCGATGCCGACCCGGATGCACCCTCCGGCCACCGGGTCGCCGCCCTGATGCGCAAGGTCAACGGCAATGCCGCGCAGGAAATCGCGCGCGGCGTCGAGCGCCTGGATTTCCTCTACGGCATCGAGAACGACCAGGGCGGCACGCTCTATCTCACCGCCGACCAGGTCGATGCCGGTGTCGACGCCGCCGGTGTCGCGGTCGCCTGCCCCCCGCAACCGCCCGTCAGCGCGACGACGGCAGGCTGCCTGTGGCGTGCGGTCAAGACCATCGAGTTGCATCTGCTCGTCAACAGCAGCGATGAGCTGCCGACCCTGACCGCAGGCGAGCTGGCCTACCGCTACAGCTGTGACGGCAGCATCACCTGCACCAGCGACGCGGCCGTGGCGCCGCCGGCTGCGCCGCTGACCGCGCCGCTGGACAACGGGCTCGGCAAGCGCCTGCTGCGGCGCGAATTCACCAGCGTGGTCAGCGTGCGCAATTACAACCCCTGAGGTCGCGATCATGGATCGGTTCGTGCACTCCTTCGGCGGCTCCGGCCATCCGCGCCAGCGTGGCGTGGTGCTGGTCGTGGCGATGGTGTTCCTGCTGCTGCTGTCGCTGCTGGCGGTGACCTCGATGCACGTGTCGCTGCTGGAGGAGAAGATGGTCGGCGGCCTGCGCAACCAGCATCTCGCCAGCCTCGGCGCCGAAAGCGCGCTGCGCGCCGCCGAATCGCGCCTGTGGTCGGCCAGCAGCGACACGGCGATCGCCATGACCTGCGGACAGCAGGCGCTGGCGGGCTGCTATGCCTATGTGGCGGGGGAACCCAATGCCACGGTGCACAACTTCATCAACGCCCGCGGCTGGGTGACGGCCGGTGCGACCCGCTACGCCGTCACCGACCTGACGGCGTTGAGCGGATCGCTGCGATCCGGCGCGCTGGCTTCCAATCCGGTGTTCCTGATCGAGGACATGGGCGTCGATCGGCCGCCGGGTCTGGGGTCGGCGCGCGAGTCGGGCGCCAGCGGCATGCCGGGCTCCGGCTCGCGCAACGGCGCCCGGCATCTTTATCGCATCACCGCGCGCAGTCGCGGTGGCCATCCCGACGCGGTGCGCGTGTTGCAGAGCACGTTCGCCGCCAGGGGCCACTGAGGATCACGTCATGAGCGAAGTCCCCTTGCATCGCGGCCCGTGCATGGCGGCGCTGGCTCTGATGCTGGTCGCCGGCCAGGCGGCACCGGCGCGGGCGGTCACCGTGGATCTCAGCGCGACGCCGCCCGACCTGACCCGCTCGGCGGACCCGAACATCGCCGTCAGCTTCGACGACTCGGGCTCGATGGGCGCCGACGTCATGGGCGACGGGCGACCCTTCGACCACGCCGGCTGGAACGGCGTCTGGCGCTGTGCCGGCGTGATCGATCCGCGCAGCGACGCACCCGCCGACCTGCGCAGCCACGTCATGAACGGCGTCTACTACAACCCGCGGATCCGCTACCTGCCGCCGCTGCGGGAAGACGGGCGTCCGTTTCCCGACGCCGATGCCGCGCTGGCGGCGGTCTGGAACGACGGCATCGAGTGGAACCGCGTGCTGGCGCCGACCGCGGCGGGCGGTACCACCGGTTTCAGCGGCGCCTGGACCTGCCCCGGCGCCGACCGCAATCCGGTCGGCGCCGGGCCCTACTACTGGCGACTGAGAGCCGGTGTCGACATCGGCAGCGCGGGCGCCGTCGACCTCGCGGCCCTGTACGACGCCGCCCACTGGGAGGCGGTGGCGGTGCCTGTCGCGGAGTATCCGAACTGGGCCAACTGGTGGGCCTACTACCGCACCCGCAACCTGATGACGCGGACCGCGCTGTCGCGGGTGTTCGGCCGTCTCGACCGCAACCTGCGCGTGGTCTGCCAGAACCTCAACCGCGACGCCGGTCCCTGTCCGTTCCTGCACCGGGATGCGACACCGATCGGCGCCTTCTCGGGCGCGACGCGCGCCCGGTTCTTCGACTGGCTCCAGCAGCTGCCGGCCGATGGCGAGACTCCGGCACGCGCGGCCACCCTGCGCGTGGGCGACTTCTTCGCCGGCGGCACGGCCGCCGGCGGCCGGCAGTACACCGAGGCCGATCCCTACTGGAACGGACTCACCGGCAGCGGGCGGGCCGACCTGGTCTGCCGGCAGAACTTCCATCTGCTGGTGACCGACGGCTACTGGAACGAACCCGACCCGCCCGGGCCGGTGCCTGGCGCGCAGGCGTCTCGCATCCTGCCGGACGGTGTCGCCTACGCGACCGGCGATCCCGCCAGCCGCATTTTCTGGAACGTCGACGGCGCGATCCCGGACGCATCGCTGGCGAACATTGCCTTCGACCAGTGGGCGCGCGATCTGCGTCCGGACCTGGCCGACCGCGTGCCGGCGCATGTCCCGGACCGGAGCACCGGCGTGACCGTCGCGGCGGTCCGCGGGCCGATCCCCGATCCGGCCGCGCTCCCCGAGATCTACTTCAATCCCGCCAACGATCCCGCGACCTGGCAGCACGTCGTGCAATTCATGGTCACCCTCGGGGCCGCCGGCGAACTGGATGTTCCCGGCGACCTGGCGGCGTTGCGCCGCGGCGCCAAGGCGTGGCCGCAGCCGGTCAACAATGCGCCACAGGCGCTGGACGACACCTGGCACGCCG
>JAGWPB010000096.1 GCA_028870665.1 Lysobacteraceae bacterium | reverse complement strand
AAGTTGCGCACCTGGTGGTCGACGAAGTACTGCTGGATGTCGCCCATCATGCGCAGCGCGAATTCGGTGCTGAAGATGCAGGTGTTCTGCGCCTGGTCTTCCTTGAGGATGTCGGCCTGCACGGTGCCGCGCACCTGGGTGAGCGTGTCGGCCTTGATCCGCGCGTAGGTTTCGGCATCGACCAGCTCGTCGCCGGACACGCCGAGCAGGCCCAGCCCCAGGCCGTCGTTGCCCTTGGGCAGGTCGCCCAGGTAGTGCGGGCGCTGGCGGCCTTCGTAGAGCTGGTCGATGGTCTTCTGCGCGGCGGCCCAGCGGGCGGCGTCCTGGCGCAGGTACTTCTCGACGTTCTGGTCGATGGCGGTGTTCATGAACATCGCCAGGATCATCGGCGCAGGGCCGTTGATGGTCATCGACACCGAGGTGCCGGGCGCGCTGAGGTCGAAGCCGGAGTACAGCTTCTTCATGTCGTCCAGGGTGGCGATGTTGACCCCGGAGTTGCCGATCTTGCCGTAGATGTCCGGGCGCGGGGCCGGGTCCTCGCCGTACAGGGTGACCGAGTCGAACGCGGTGGACAGGCGCACGGCCGGCTGGCCGAGGCTGAGGTAATGGAAGCGGCGATTGGTGCGCTCGGGCGTGCCCTCGCCGGCGAACATGCGCGTGGGGTCCTCGCCGGTGCGCCGATACGGATACACGCCGCCGGTGTAGGGATAGGCGCCGGGCAGGTTCTCGCGCATCAGGAAGCGCAACAGGTCGCCCCAGTCGCGGTAGTGCGGCGGCGCCACCTTGGGGATCTTCTGGTGACTGAGCGATTCGCGGTAGTTGTCGACGCGGATGGTCTTGCCGCGCACCTGGTATTCGTTGAACTCGGCCGTCACCGAAGCCTTGCGCGCCGGCCACTCGCGCAGCAGGGTCAGGGCGTCGGCGGACAGCGCCTTCAGCGCTTCGTTGTAGCGCTGGCGCAAGGGGAGAAGATCGGGACCCGGGACCCGGGACCCGGGACCCGCGGAAAGCGCAGGCGCCGTACCAAGGGGTTCGTGCCCTTCGACTTCCGTCTGCGGCCTGCGCCGGTCCGGAGCGTCGGCGAGGGGCTCAGCTACTAACTCGATGGACAGGGCTCTCGCGTCGTACAACTCCAGCGCCTGCGGCAGCCGCGGATCACCCAGATCGCGCAACACCTCGTAGAAATGCTGCGCGCGACTGGCCGCTTCGGCCTCGCGCTCGATGCGCGCGTTGACGCCGCGGCCCTGCTCGGCGATCTCGGCGAGGTAACGCACCCGCGCGCCCGGGATCAGCACCGTGGCGCGCGGCTCCTTGAGCGACACGTCGACCTGCGGATCGAAATCGCAACGCGGCGTGCCCAGCATCCGCGCTCCGCTCCGGCTTTTCCCGGGTCCCGCGTCCCGGACCCCCGATCCCGGCCCTTGCCTCGCGAGTCCCGAGTCCCGAGTCCCGAGTCCCGGCTTCTGAGCCCCGGCTCCCGGCTCTTGCCCCAGCTTCTCCCGCAGCAACCGGCACAGTTCGACGAACATCCAGGTCACGCCGGGATCGTTGAACTGGCTGGCGATGGTGGGATAGACCGGCACCTGCGCGTCGGTCAGCTGGAACTGGACACGATTGCGCTTCCACTGCTTGCGCACGTCGCGCAGCGCGTCCTCGGCGCCGCGGCGGTCGTACTTGTTGAGCACGATCAGTTCGGCGAAATCCAGCATGTCGATCTTTTCGAGCTGGCTGGCGGCGCCGTAGTCGCTGGTCATCACGTAGACCGGGAAATCGACCAGATCGACGATCTCGGAATCGCTCTGGCCGATGCCGGCGGTCTCGACGATCACCAGGTCGTAGCCCTGCCCGCGCAGGAAGCCGACGCAGTCCTTGAGCACACGGTTGGTGGCAGCGTGCTGGCGACGCGTCGCCATCGAGCGCATGTACACGCGCGGGCTGCGCAGCGCGTTCATGCGGATGCGGTCGCCGAGCAGCGCGCCGCCGGAACGCCGGCGCGTCGGATCGACCGCCAGCACGGCGATGCGCATTTCGGGGAAGGCGTGCAGGAAGCGCAGCAGCAGCTCGTCCACCACGGAGGACTTGCCGGCGCCGCCGGTGCCGGTGAGGCCGAGCACCGGGGTGCCGGATCCGGGGCCCGGGACCCGGGACCCGGAAGCGCCGCGGGCCCATTGCTTGCGCAGCAGGGCGAGCTCGGACTCGGAGTAGGCGTCATCCTCGAGGGCACTGAGCATGCGGCCCACGCCGATTTCGTCCTCGACGTCGAGCAGCGCCGCTCTCCCGGGCCCCGGGTCCCGAGTCCCGAGTCCCGCCTTCCGGGTCGCATCTCGCGCCTCGCCAGTGCGCCGCACCACATCCTCGATCATCGCCACCAGCCCCATGTGCATGCCGTCGTTGGGGTGGTAGAGGCGCTCGACGCCGTAGGCCTCGAGCTCCCTGATCTCCTCCGGCGTGATGGTGCCGCCGCCGCCGCCGAATACGCGGATATGCCCGGCCCCGCGCTCGCGCAGCATGTCGATCATGTACTTGAAGTATTCGACGTGGCCGCCCTGGTAGGACGACAGCGCGATGGCGTCGGCGTCCTCCTGCAGCGCGGCGCGCACCACGTCCTCGACGCTGCGGTTGTGGCCGAGGTGGATCACCTCCGCGCCCTGCGCCTGGATCAGCCGGCGCATGATGTTGATCGCGGCGTCATGGCCGTCGAACAGGCTGGCGGCGGTGACGAAGCGCAGCGGGCCGCGCCCGGTCTCGGTCTGCGCGGCGGGAACCTGGGGCGCGGGCGTGCTCATGGGCGTTCCGGACGACGAGTCGTTGCGCCAATTCTAGCGCCGGCCGCCGCCGTGCCGCCCGCGCGCACGAAAAGGCGGCCCGCCGCAGCGGGCCGCCCGGTTTGCCGCACGCGGCAATGCCGCGGGCTATTTCGTGTCGACGTCGCGATGCATCGGCGCCAGCTTGGCCATCAGCTGGTTCTGCGCGGTGAACGGGATGCCGTGCTTGTCCATCGCCTTCTGCAGGTCCACCACCAGCGCGTTGAAGTCGGCCTCGGTGATGTCGAGACCCTTGTGCGCCTGCTGCATGTCGAGCCCGGTGTAGGTGCAGGGGCCATCGAGGATCACGCAGAACTGATCGACCAGCTCCTTCTTGATGTGGTCGCGATTGGCGTCGGCGAAGAACGGTCGCGTCACCGGGTCGGCCATCAGGTTGTCCATGAAATCGTTGACCAGCGACACCAGCCCGGGCTTTTCGCCGAACTGCTTGAACACCGGCGCCAGCGCCGGATCGCGCGGGGCGGGATTGAGCGGTGCAGCCATCGGCGGCGCGGCCAGCGCGGCGCCGGCGGTCAGCGTCAGGGCGAGGCCCAGGATCAGGGTTTTGAGTGTGCGTGCGGTTTTCATGACGGGCTCCTTGGGAGAACGACGAGCGAGAGGTCACCCCGGCCTGCGCCGGAAGGACGGGCTGCAGACGAGCGGGCAGTTTGACAAGCCGCACCGGCACAAGGACGTTGTGCAATCGGATCGTGGCCCGGTCGGCCGGACACCGGCGGCATCAGAAGCCGACCTGCACGGACGCGTACAGGCCATGCTGGTGGTTCTTGATGACGATGTTGCCGAGGTCGGCATAGGCCAGCGTCAGCGCGACGTGCTTGTCGAGCGTGTAGGCGACGAAGGCGTCGTACCAGTTGCTCTCGCGGGCGATGCCCAGGTTGTTGGGTTTCCTGCGGTACTCGGCGCCGATCGCCAGCTTGCGCGTCAGCAGATAGGCGGCAGAGAACTCCGGTTCGAGGTGATAGCTGTTGCTGAGGTCGCCACCGAAACCGAGGATGCCGATCTGGTTGGCCTTGGTCATGCGCAGGGTGGCGTTGAGCAGCAGGCTCTGCGCCAGATACAGCTTGGTCGCGCTGACGTAGAAGTCGGTGCCCTGGTCGCTGCGTGCGCCGATCGCGTGCAGGATCGCCCCCTGGTCGTTCTTCTTGTATTGCATGCCGACCGACACCTGCGGCACCCAGCTGTCCTGGTCGAGGATGGCGTCGCCGAACAAGCGAACCTTCACCCCGAACACGTTCTGGCGGAAGGTGAAGCCCTGGCCCAGGCCCAGTGCGGCACCGACGTTCTCGGTGTTGAAGCGCTGCTGCGCGAACGAGAACTCGACGCGGTTGTACAGGCCGACCAGCACGCCGGCGTCGTCGAGGTGATAGTCCTGCGTATTGACGCGGGTATAGAACGCGCTGGCGCCGATCTGGTCGTTGGTCTCGTAGCCGCCGATCAGCGCCCACGGCGTCAGGCCGCCGCCACCCGCGCCCTCGATCTGGCTGACGCCGGCGGTCAGCAGCAGCTTGCCGCTGATGTTGGCCGGCGCGGCGTCGGCGCGCGCGTGGGTCGAGGCGATGCCGAGCAGACCGGCGATGGCGCCGGCCAGCAGTGCGCGTTTGGGTCGTGTGATGTGCATGGGTGCCCCCGAGGATGGTGGTGACAAAGCCGGCCGGTGCGGGCCGTCGTGCTGCTTACGCGCCGCGGCGGCGGTTTGGATGCACGACGGTCAACGGGCGACGTGCCAGACACCGTTGATGCGATCGCCCGCGGTACTGCCAGGCTTGCTGTCGCCGGCGTACAGGTAGAGCGGCCGCCCTTTCCAGGCCCATTGCAGGCGGCCATCGGCGCGCTTGATCAGGCTGAAGTCGCCCTGCGCCTGCGCGCCGGCAGCGGCCAGATAGGGCGGCCACAGCACCGCGCACGGGCCGATGCACGCGCTGCCGCCCATGGCCGGATCGCGGTCGTAGGTGTAGAGCGTCATGCCGGCGGCGCTGGTGATCAGGCCGGAGGCGGCGACCGCCGGCCGTGGCGCCGCCTGGGCGATGACCGCGACCGACAGACCCAGCGCGGCCAGGAGGCTGTTGCGAAACGATGGCATGGTGCAACTCCCGAGCGAGGCGCATGCCTCGGATCGGTCTACGCAGGAGGCGGGGTGCGCGGATGCGCCGCGTCAGCCGTGCGGGATGTGTTCAGTGCGCGGACGTCTGCAGCGCCGCCAGCTTCGCCGGGTCGGGAATCAGCTCGCTGCGGATCAGCAGCAGCGCGCCGCGCGGCGCCAGAAAGGCCTTGTGCCGCTCGCCGCGCGGGGCGAGCAGGAAATCGCCGGGGAAGTACTCGGTGCCGTCGTGGATGATCGAGCCTTCCAGCACCAGGCACTCCTCTTCCCGGGTGTGCGGATGCGGCGGCACGGCGGCACCGGGTTCGATGCGCCACAGGCTGGTCTGGGTGCCGGCGCGCTCGTCGCGACGCAGAGTCTTGATGACGATGCCCGGCACCAGCGGCTTCCATTCGCCCTCGGCGGCACGCAGGACCTCGGTGCGCGGACGCGCGGCGTCGGCGAGGATGCGCTGACGCATGCGCAGGCGCGCGTCGGCGGCGGGCTCGCGCGGCGTCAACGCCTGCGCCAGCGAGGCGAACGCGGCGGCGTCGGTGTGCCCGGAAGCGCGTGTCTTCTTGTCACTCATCGCCGCAGCCTTCGCGAACCAGCACCGGCTTCAGCGCGGCAAGGCCGCGGCGCAGGTGCGACTTGACCGTACCCAGAGGCCATCCCGTGCGTTGCGCGATCTCCTGATGGGTCAGATCCTCGAAGAAGGCCAGCTCGACCACCCGCCGCTGCGCCGCGCTCAGCACCGCGAGGGCGCGCTGCACGGCACTGCCGGTGGCCAGCACGTCGAGCAGGGATTCCTGCTCCGGGCCTTCACGCAGCATATACGCATCCATGTCGTCGTCCGGATGCAACGGCTCCTCGATGCCGCGCGAACGATGCCGGCGCAGATGGTCCAGCGCGCGACTGCGGGCGATGGTGAGCAACCAGGCCATCACCGCGCCGCGCTCGGCGCTGTAGTCCACCGAGTTTACCCAGGCCTGACGATAGACGTCGCAAACGACCTCTTCGGCGTCGGCCTCGTTGCGCACGATGCGCACCGCCAGCGCGAACACCCGCGACAGCGTGCGGTCGTACAGCTCGCCCAGCGCCTGCGGGTCGCCACGGCGCATGCGCAGCAGCAGCGCCGCCAGCAGCTCGGCCTCGGCGGCGGCCGACGGCAGCGCCGTGGCGGCTGCGGCGGTGATCATGGGGCTGGGCGCTGCGGCATGGGGCCCATCCTGCGCGCGGCAGCGGACAAGGCGATGTGAAAGCGGCAATGCATGCGCCCGCCGGCGGG
>JAGWPB010000033.1 GCA_028870665.1 Lysobacteraceae bacterium | reverse complement strand
GCGGCCACCTCGGCGCCGAAGCCCGCGGTGCGCGGCGCCTCGTGCACGATCACGCAGCGGTGCGTCTTGGCCACCGACTCGGCGATGGTGTCGAAGTCCAGCGGCTTGACCGTGGCCAGATCGATCACCTCGGCGCTGATGCCTTCGGCGGCCAGCGCGTCGGCGGCTTCCAGCGTTTCCTTGACCTGCGCGCCCCAGGTCACCAGGGTCACATCCTGGCCGTCGCGCAGCACGAAGCACACGTCCAGGGGCAACGCCTCGCCGTCGTCGGGCACTTCTTCCTTGTACTGGCGGTAGATGCGCTTGGGCTCGAAGAACATCACCGGGTCGGGATCGCGGATCGCCGCCAGCAGCAGGCCGTAGGCGCGCGCCGGCGAGGACGGCATCACCACGCGCAGGCCGGGGATGTTGGTGAACAGGTGCTCGTTGGCCTCGGAGTGGTGCTCCGGCGCGCGGATGCCACCGCCCCACGGGGCGCGCCATACCGCCGGCACATGCAGGCGCCCGCGGGTGCGGTTGCGCATGCGCGCGGCGTGGCAGGCGATGTGCTCCATCATCGGATAGATGAAGCCCTCGAACTGCGCCTCGGCGACGGGTTTCATGCCCTGCGTGGCCATGCCGACGGTGAGCCCGGCGATGGTGGTCTCGTCCAGCGGCGTGTCGATCACGCGCTCGGGGCCGAATTTCTGCTGCAGGCCCTGGGTGGCGCGAAACACGCCGCCGTTGACGCCGACGTCCTCGCCCAGCACGACGACGGAAGGATCGTGCGCCATTTCCCAGGCCAGCGCCTGGGTGACGGCTTCGATGAGGGTGATCTGTGCCATGGTCGGCTCCGCGCTCAGTGGCTGCCTTGCTCGGCCGCCAGTACCTGCGCGCGCTGTTGCGCAAGGTCCGCCGGCAGTTCGGCGTAGGTGTAATCGAACATCGCCGTCACCGGCTGCGGCTTGCTTTCGAGGTAGGCGTTGACCTCGATGTCGACGCGCGCGGCGCAGTCGGTCTTCCACGCTTCCTCGCGGGCGTCGTCCCAGACCTTGGCCGCGGTCAGGTAGGCGCGCAGGCGCTTCATCGGTTCGCGCGCCCAGGCGGCCTTGACCTCGGCGTCATCGCGGTAGCGGCGCGCATCGTCGGCGGTGGTGTGGTCGGCCAGGCGATAGGTGACCGCCTCGATCACGGTGCCGCCGCCGCCGCCGCGCGCGCGCGCGATCGCGGTGTCCATGGCGCTGCGCACGGCGAGCACGTCGTTGCCGTCCACCTGCACGGATTCCAGGCCCGCGGCGATGCCTTTCTGCGCCAGCGTCTTGGCCCCGGTCTGCGCCTTGCGCGGCACCGAGATCGCCCATTGGTTGTTGATGATCACCGCGACCAGCGGCAGGGTCATCGCGCCGGTGACGTTGATGGCGCCGTAGAAATCGGCCTTGGACGAGCCGCCGTCGCCGACGCAGCACACCGCCACCCGCGGCTGCTTGCGCAGCTTGTACGACAGCGCGGCGCCGGCCGCGTGCAGGCATTGGGTTGCGATCGGCACGCACCAGGCGAAATCGTGGCGCGGACCCGAGTAGTCGTTGCCGCGCTCGTCGCCGCCCCAGTACATCAGTACCTCGCGCGCCAGAACGCCGCGGCAGAACTGCGCGCCATACTCGCGATAGCTGGGCGCGAAGCAGTCCTCGGGGCGCATCGCCGAACCGATGCCGACGTGCACCGCCTCGTGGCCCAGGCTCGACGCATAGGTGCCGAGCTTGCCGGTGCGCTGCAGCGCCACGGCCTTGGCGTCGAATACGCGCACGAACAGCATCTGCCGGTACAGCTCAAGCAATTGCTTGTGATCCTTGGCCAGCGGCGGCGGGTTCACGCCGGCGCACAGCTTGCCTTCGGCATCAAGAAATTGCAGATGCTCGATCTGGAAACTTGCACAGGTGGACACGGGGGGATCTCCCGAACTTGGACGCGGCTGGGCCGGAGGGCGCGGGTGCGATCCAGTGCGCGCCTGCACGTCCGTGACAAGCGCCTAGAAATAACAGGCCGCGGCATCCCGCGGCAAGGCGCGGCGCAGCAGGCGCGCCCTGTGCGAGGCCACGCACGGCTCGCGCGAACCCGCCGCGGCGTTACCATGCAGGCCAGTCCGCAAGGCCATCCCGTACCATGAGCGATGAAAATCGCCGTGCCCTCGAAGCCGGCATCGCCACCGATCTGCGCGACCGTCTGACCTACAGCCGTTATCTGGGTCTCGACACCCTGCTGGCGGCGCAACATCCGCGCTCGCAGCCGCCGCATCATGACGAGCTGCTGTTCATCGTCCAGCACCAGGTCGCCGAGTTGTGGATGAAGCTGATCGTGCACGAGCTGGCCGCGGCGATCGCCCATCTCGAGCGCGACGAGCCCGATCCGTGCCTGAAGATCCTCGCCCGCATCAAGCAGGTGCAGCGGCAGCTGTTCGAGCAGTGGGCGGTGCTGGAGACGTTGACCCCCAGCGAGTACATGCAGTTCCGTGACGTGCTGGGGCCGGCGTCGGGTTTCCAGTCGCTGCAGTACCGACTGATCGAGTTCATGCTCGGCAACAAGAACGCCGACATGCTGGCGGTGTTCGCGCATGATCCCGCGGCGCGGGCGCAGCTCGGGCAGGCGCTCGCCGCGCCCAGCCTCTACGACGCGTTTCTCGCGCACCTGGCGCGGCGCGGGCACGCGGTGCCGACGGTCTGCCTGATGCGCGACCGGCACCAGCCGCACGTGTTCACGCCGGACCTGGTGCCGGTGTTCAAGGCGATCTACGAGGCCACCGAGGCGCGCTGGTCGGAGTACCACCTGTGCGAGCAGCTGGTGGATGTCGAGGAAAGCTTCCAGCTCTGGCGCTTCCGCCACCTGAAGACGGTCGAGCGCATCATCGGTCACAAGCGCGGCACCGGCGGCTCCTCGGGGGTGGCGTTTCTGCGCAAGGCGCTTGATCTGACCTTTTTCCCGGAACTGATCGAGGTGCGCACGGTGCTGGGCGCACGCTGAGATCGACTGCCGCGCGCCGCGGACTGAACTTAAGCAGGCGCCGGCGATCCCAAGCCGCAATGCCGCCAGATCCATCGCAGGGGGGATGCATCGATGAGCACCGAGATCGCCGTCGCCAATCCGCACGCCGATCCGTCCGAACGCTGGGGCCATCCGCGCGGCCTGTGGATGCTGCTGGGCGTGACGGTCGGGTTGAATTTCGCCTTCTACGGATTCCGCTCCTTCGTCGCGCCGTACCTGGCGCAGACCTTTTTCGGGCATCTGCCGACCGGCGAGGCACTGCGCGATGCCAACCTGCTGACCGCCGGTGTCGGCGCGCTGCTCTATGCCACGCACATGTTCGGCGGCTGGATCGCCGACAACGTGCTGGGCGAGGCGCGCGCCCTGCGAACCGCGCTGTGGCTGGAGGCGCTGGCACTGGCACTGATGGCATGGCCGACGCGCACCGTGTTCGTGCTGGCTCTGGCGATCTACGTCCTGGGAGCCGGCCTCAGCATTCCGCTGACCGTCCTGGTCGGGCGCAACTACGGTGCCGACGATCCGCGCCGCGACGCCGGCTACACGCTGTTCTATCTGGCGATCAATCTCGGCGCCTTCGTCGCCCCGTTCGTGTGCGCCGACTGGATCGGCGGGCAGTTCGGCTACCGCTACGGCTTTCTCGCCGCCAGCGTCGGCGTCGCGCTCGGCGCGCTCCTGTTCCAGCTGCGCTGCGGACCGCTGGAGGCACGCCAGCCGCGGGCGCGCTACGGCGGTGCGCGAGCGTTTCCGCTGGTACTGATCGGCATGCTGGCGCTGCTGTATCCGACCATGCTGCTGCTGGAGCACTCGCAACTGCTGGGCAGCGCGGTCTATCTGCTGCTCGGCCTGCTGGTGCTGTATTTCATCATCAGCAGCGTGCGCCGCGGTGATCGCGTGCAGACGCAGCGCTACATCGCGATGCTATTGCTGTTCGCGGCCAACATCGTGTTCTGGGCGCTCAGCCTGCAGGGTGCGACCTCGCTCAACTTCTTCGCCCGCGACTACGTCAGCGCGCCGTTCGATTTTGCCCTGTTCCAGTCGGCCAACCCGCTGTTCATCCTGCTGTTCGCGCCGGTCATGGCGGTGCTGTGGCCGTGGCTGGACCGGCGCGCGATCAATCCCTCGACGCCGCGCAAGTTCGGCATCGGCCTGCTGCTGGTGGCGCTCAGCTACGGCGTGGTGGCCTATGCCGTCCATCATCTGGCCGCTGCCGACGGGCGCGTGTCGTGGCTGATCCTGGCCCTCTGCTACCTGCTGCAGACCATCGGCGAGCTGGCGTTGTCGCCGATCGGCTACGCGATGGTCACGCGCCTGGCGGCGCCGGATGAATCCTCGCTGGCGATGGGCGGCTGGTTCTTCGGCATCGCCATGGCCTACTCCCTGTCGGGCGTGATTGCCGCGCGCACCACCACCGGCGCAGCGGCCGGCATCGCGGGCTACGCGCACGTTTACGGGCAACTGTTCGTCTGGGGCCTGCTGATCAGCGCGCTGTATCTGCTGGCCGCGCCGTTGATCACCCGGCTGATGCACGGCGCGCGCTGAGCGTGATCTTGCCGTGGTGCGGCGCGCAGCCATGACCTGCGGGCTTTGCGCGGCGCCTGCACTAAGGCTATGACGTCTCCGGTGCGCCCGGGTGCGGGTGCCGGATCACGCGCGGTCGCCCGAGGGCGTCGCACGTCGCCATGAGGGGGAAACTGCATGATCATGCCCACGCCCGGTGCCGGCACTGCACCGCCTTTTCAGCAGACGTTCGGCCATCCGCGCCCGCTGTGGATGCTGTTCATGACCGAGTTCTGGGAGCGCTTCGCCTTCTACGGCATGCGCTGGGCGCTGACGCTCTACATCGTGGCGCAGTTTTTCGATGGCGCGGCCAGCGGCCAGGGTTACGCCAGCCGCACCTACGGCGCGTTCCTGGCGCTGGTCTACGCCACCGCGATCTTCGGCGGCTACGTGGCCGACCGGGTGATCGGCTACCAGCGTTCGATCCTGCTCGGCGCCGTGGTCTCGGCCATCGGCTATTTCATGATCGTGGTGCCGCGACAGGACGTGTTCCTGCTGGGGCTGGCCACGATCATCGTCGGCAACGGCCTGTTCAAGCCCAACATCTCGACCCTGGTCGGCAAGCTGTATGCGCCGGGCGACGCGCGCCGCGATCGCGGTTTCACCATCTTCTACATGGGCATCAACCTCGGCGCCCTGGTCTCGCCGCTGCTCACCGGCTGGCTGGCCAGCGTCATCAGCGGCACGCCCATGGCACAGAACTACAAGGTCGTGTTCATCGCCACCGGCGCGGGCATGGTCATCAGCACGCTGTGGTTCTGGTTCGGCAGGCGCCGGCTGCAGGGCATCGGCGCGCCGCCGTCCGCGCGTCACGGCGGGGCCATGCTGGCCTGGGTGGTGCTGGGCTGCATCGTCGCGGTGCCGGTCGTGTATCTGCTGATGGCCGAGGTCGGCGCCGGCGTGCTGGCGTGGATCCTCGGCGCCCTGTTCGTGGCGCTGGCGCTGATGCTGCTGCTCGAGGCGCTGCGCGAAGGCGGCGTGGCGCGCGACAAGGTCATCGCCATGCTGCTGCTGTTCGCGTTCAACGTGCTGTTCTGGATGTTCTTCGAGCAGGCCGGCAGCTCGTTCAATTTCCTCGCGCAGAATCTGGTCGACCGCGAGCTGATCGGCGGCTGGGTGTTTCCCACCGGCTGGTTCCAGTCGGTCAATCCGGCCGCCATCGTGATCCTGGCGCCGCTGGTGGCGCTGGCCTGGGGCTGGCTGGCACGGCGCCATGCCGAACCATCGATCCCGCGCAAGTTCGGCCTCGGCCTGCTGTTCAACGCGCTGGCGTTTCTGCTGCTGATGGTCGCGCTCGGCACGTTGGTCGGCAGCAACGGGCAGATTCCGTTCTGGCCGCTGGTGCTGGTGTACGTGCTGCAGACCGTGGGCGAGTTGAGCCTGTCGCCGATCGGCCTGTCGATGGTCACCAAGCTGGCGCCGCTGAAGTACGTCGGTCTGGCCATGGGCGGCTGGTTTCTGTCCACGGCGATCGGCAACAACCTCTCCGGCATCTTCGCCGGTCACGTCAGTGGCGCGCACGGCATGACCGTGGCTTCGGCGCTGGCGGGCTTCACCTTCAGTTTCTGGCTGTTGCTCGGCGCTGGCGTGCTGTTGCTGCTGATCGCGCCGTTGATCAACCGGCTGATGCACGGGGTGAAGTAGCAGGCGGCTGGCGGACATCGCTTGCGGCGAGGGCATGACGGTCCGCCATCGCACGGGCGGCCCGTGGCCACGGCCAATCGCGGCGCCGCCGGGCCGGTCGCGGCACAATGTCGCCATGAAACTGCTGCTGGTCGAGGACTCCGAACGGCTGCGCCGAACGCTCGCCCACGGGCTTGCCGGCGCGGGATTCATCGTGGATGCGGCCGCGGACGGCGTTGCCGCGCAGGGGTTTCTGGCCGGCTTCGGCTATGACCTGGTGGTGCTGGACCTGATGCTCCCGCGCGCCGACGGCTTCGCGGTGCTGCGCGCGCTGCCGGCCGGCGCGCAGCGGCCGCGCGTGCTGGTACTGTCGGCGCGCGACCAGGTGGGTGACCGGGTCGCCGCGCTGGATGCCGGCGCCGATGATTACCTGGTCAAGCCCTTCGCCTTCGAGGAGCTGCTGGCGCGACTGCGCGCGCTGGCGCGGCGTCCGCTGGAAACGCGTGCCGATGTGCTGGAGCTGGGTGCGCTGGCGCTGGATCCGCGCGCGCGCAGCGTGCAGGTCGCCGGCGTGCCGCTGGCACTCAGCCCGCGCGAGTTCGCGCTGCTCGAATTGCTGCTGCGTCAGCGCGGGCGGATCTACGCGCGCGGCGAGATCCTCGAACGCCTGTCCGGCAGCACCAGCGAGGCCTCCGACCGCAGCGTCGAGGTACTGGTGTTCGGATTGCGGCGCAAGCTCGCCTCGGCCGGGCTGGGGACGCTGATCGCCACCCGCCGCGGCGCGGGATATCTGATCGCATGAGCGGCGCATGATGAGCCCGCACCGGACCGGGCGGCGCTGGCTGCGGCACGGGCTGCATCTGCGCCGCGCCGCGCGCCGACTGTCGCTGCGCTGGCGCGTCAGCCTGCTGCTGGTGGCCGTGGTGGCGCTGGTGCTGGGCATTGCCTTCGCGCTGGTGAATCTGGAGCTGGAGCGCGCACTGGATCGCCGCTTCGACTCCGCGTTGCTGGCACGCGCGCAGGCGTTGGCGGCGCTGACCCGCTTCGAGCGCTACGGCGTCGAGCTGGAGCCGGCCGGCGCGCATCACCCGACCTTCGTGGCCGCCGACAGCGAGGCCGCCTACGCGGTGGTCTGCGACGGACGCCCCGTGCAGTTCTCGGCGGGTGCGGCGGCGCTGGCGTGGCCGTCGCCGGGTGCCGCCGGAGCACCCGGCTTTGCCGATCTGCGCCTGCCGGACCGGCGTCGCGCGCGCGCGCTGGCGATCGCCTTCGTGCCCGGCCTCGGCGATACCTGGGGCCTCGATCCGGCGCGTCGCGAGGCGGGCTGGCGCGCCGCTGGGGCGCCGCCGCGGCCGGCCTGCGTGATCCATCTGGCGCAGGGCCGTCGCGGCGTCGAGGATGTGCACACAGTGCTGGATGCGATCCTCGCCACCGCGTTGCTGCTGGTGATGCTGGTGGTGCTGGCGCTGGCACCGTCGCTGGTGCGCCGCGGCTTGCGCCCGCTGGCCGATCTCGACACGGCGATGCGCGACATCGGTCCGGACCATCCGGCGCGGCGCCTCGCCGCCGTGTCCACCGCTGAACTGCGACCGCTGGTGACGCGCTTCAACGCGGTGCTGGCGCGCATGGACGCCGGGCTGGCACGCGAGCGCGAGTTCGCCGCCGGGCTGGCGCACGAGCTGCGCACGCGGCTGGCCGAGTTGCGCGCACTGGCTGAGGTCGAGGCGCGCTATCCGAGCATGCGCGACCGCGCCGAACTGCTGGCCGAGTTCGAGGCCATTGCGGTCGAACTCGACGCCACGGTATCGGCGCTGCTGCTGCTGACACGCATCGAGTCCGGCCTGGAGCACCCGCGCATCGAGAAGGTGGCGCTGGCTCCGCTGCTGGCGCGCTTGCGGCCGCGGCTGGCCGCACGCGCCGCGGCGCGCGGCGTGGCGTTGCCGCCATTTGCCGTCAGCGACGCGGTCCGATTGCACGCCGACCTCGCGTTGCTGGAGATCATCCTCGCCAATCTGCTGGGCAACGCGGTCGAGTACGCGCCGGTGGGTACCACGGTGACGCTGATCGCAGACCCTCGCGGCGTGCGGGTCAGCAACCCGGCGCCCGAGCTGGGCGCCGCCGACCTGGCGCGCTTCGGCCAGCGCTTCTGGCGCAAGCGCGAGGACCGTGGCGGCCACGCCGGACTGGGACTGGCGCTGGCCGCCGCGGCGGCCAGCGCACAGGCGCTGACGTTGACGTTCCGGCTGGTCGATGGCGCACTGGAAGCGCGGCTTGAACGGGGCTGACCGGGGACACCGGTGCGACGATCGCACGGGCTCCCGGTCAAGTCGGCGTGACGCCCGTCACCGATACCGCTCGAGACCCGCAATCCCGCGCCATGCAAGGGTTTTTTAACGCCGTTTCGCTTGCGCGCGCGGGGTGCTGTCCCTAGACTGACGCGCTCCCTTCACCCGCCGGCCCCCTGCATGTTCAAGAAGCTCCGCGGAGTCTTCTCCAACGACCTGTCGATCGATCTCGGCACCGCCAATACCCTGGTGTACGTGCGCGGGCAGGGCATCGTCCTCAACGAGCCCTCGGTGGTGGCGATCCGCCAGGACCGCGGCCCGGGCGGTCCGCGCGCGGTTGCCGCGGTCGGCGCCGAGGCCAAGCGCATGCTCGGCCGCACCCCCGGCAACATCGTCACCGTGCGGCCGATGAAGGACGGCGTGATCGCCGACTTCACCATGACCGAGGCGATGCTGCAGCACTTCATCAAGCAGGTGCACCGCTCGCGCTTCCTGCGCCCCAGTCCGCGCGTGCTGGTGTGCGTGCCCTGCGGTTCGACCCAGGTCGAGCGCCGCGCGATCAAGGAATCGGCCGAGGGCGCCGGCGCGCGCGACGTGTTTCTGATCGAGGAGCCGATGGCGGCGGCGATCGGCGCCGGCATTCCGGTGCACGAGGCGCGCGGCTCGATGGTGCTGGACATCGGCGGCGGCACGTCCGAGGTCGCGGTGATCTCGCTCAACGGCATCGTCTACTCGGCTTCGGTACGCATCGGCGGCGACCGCTTCGACGAGGCGATCATCAACTACGTGCGCCGCAACCACGGCACGCTGATCGGCGAATCCACCGCGGAGCGCATCAAGATCGAGATCGGCTGCGCGTTTCCGCAGACCGATGTCAAGGAGATCGAGATCTCCGGTCGCAACCTCTCCGAGGGCGTACCGCGCATGATCACGATCAGCTCCAACGAGGTGCTGGAAGCCCTGCACGAGCCGCTCTCGGGCATCGTCGCGGCGGTGCGCTCGGCGCTCGAGCAGACTCCGCCGGAGCTTTGCTCCGACGTCGCCGAGCGCGGCATCGTGCTGACCGGCGGCGGCGCGCTGCTGCGCGACATCGACAAGCTGATCTCCGCGGAAACCGGCCTGCACGTGCAGGTGGCCGACGATCCGCTGACCTGCGTGGCCCGCGGCGGCGGCCGGGCGCTGGAGCTGATCGACCAGCACGGCGGCGATTTCTTCTTCCACGAATGAGCGCGAGGGCCGGCGGGCATCCTGCCGGCGCGGCCTGATGGCGCTGTCCCGCGACGGTTCCACATCGCTGTTTTCGGATTCCCCGGCGGGTACGCTGCGGCTGCTGACGTATATCGCGCTGGCCGCGGTGCTGATGGTGCTCGATCATCGCAACGGCTGGCTGCGCCAGGCGCGCTACGCCTCGGCGCTGGTGATCGAACCGGTTTACCGGCTGGCCGGACTGCCCAGCGCCGGCGTCGAGGCTGCGCGCACCGCGTTCGCCGATCGCAGTCGCCTGATCGAGGACAACCGCCACCTGCGCGAGGCGCTGCTGATGGCCAACGCGCGGCTCAACCGCATGGCCGCGGTCGATCAGCAGAACCAGCGCCTGAAGCAGCTGCTCGACGTGCAGCGCGCGCTGGGCATGAACGCGCAGCTGGCGCGGGTGATCGACATCGACCTCGATCCGTTCCGCCACCGCATCGTGCTCAATGCCGGCCGCCGCCAGGGCGTGCGCCCGGGGCAGGCGGTGATCGATGCCCGCGGCATCGTCGGCCAGGTCGTCGAGGCGCTGCCCGACACATCGGTGGTGCTGCTGATCACGGATCCCAGTCATGCGATTCCGGTGACGGTGGCGCGCACCGGCCTGCGCGCGATCGCCGACGGCAGCGCCGCCGGCGATCGCCTGGAGTTGCCGAACGTGCCGATCTCGGCGGACCTGCGCGTCGGCGACCAGCTGCTGAGCTCGGGGCTGGGCGGCCGCTTTCCGGCCGGCTTTCCGGTCGGCACGGTGACCGCGGTGCGGCCGGATCGCTCGGGCATGTACACGCGTGCGTGGGCGCGACCGGCAGCCGATCTCGGCCGCGTCAACGAGGTGCTGCTGCTGCACGATCTGGCCGATCCGGTCGGACCGCCGGCACCGGCGCCGGCGGCGGGCCCGCCCGACCGCCTGAAGCCGGCCGCCACGGCGCCCGCTGCCCCGCGCAACGCCGGAGCGGCGCCATGAACCGTCTGCGCGCGCGCCGTGCCTTGTTCTGGGGCAGCCTGCTGCTGGCATTGCTGCTGATGCTGGTGCCGCTGCCGGTCACGCTGCTGCCATTGAAGCCCTACTGGCCGGCGCTGGTGCTGCTGTACTGGACGCTGGAGGCGCCCGAGCACGTCAGCATCGGCCTTGCGTTCGGCGTCGGCCTCGGTGCCGATCTGCTCGATGGCGCGCTGCTCGGCGAGCAGGCGCTGCGCCTGATCGTGCTGGTGTTCCTGGCGCTGAGATTTCGTTCGCGCCTGCGATTCTTTCCGATGTGGCAGCAGGCGCTCGCGGTGCTGGCACTGCTGCTCAACGACCGCGTGCTGCTGCTGGCGATGCGTCTGTTCGCCGGCGATCCCTGGCCGCCCGCGGCTTACTGGCTGGCGCCGTTCGCGGGCGCGCTGCTGTGGCCGTTCGTGTTCCTGCTGCTCGACGACCTGCGCGCGCGGCTGCGCGTGCGCGACGGCTGATGCTGCACCGGCCCGCGCTCAAGGATCCGCGCCGCGAGCACGCCCGCTTTCGCGCGCGTGCCTGGACCGGTTATGCGCTGATCCTGCTGGCGCTGGCCGGATTGCTGGCGCGTTTCGTGTGGCTGCAGGTGGTCCAGCATCAGGAGTTCGTCACCCGCGCCAACGCCAACCGCATCCGCCTGGTCTATCTGCCGCCGCCGCGCGGCCTGATCTACGACCGCAATGGCGTGCTGCTGGCCGACAACGTGCCGGCCTACCGCCTCGAGGTCGTGCCCGAGCGCGTGCCGCACCTGCAGGCCATGCTGCAACGGCTGTCGCAGGTGGTGCCGCTGTCGGCGGAGGACCTGCGCCGCTTTCATGACGAGCTGGCCCAGCAGCGCCCGTTCCAGAGCGTGCCGCTGCGGCTGAAGCTGTCGGAGGACGAGATCGCGCGTTTCGCGATCAACCAGTGGCGCTTCCCGGGCGTGGCGGTGGTGCCCTACCTGATGCGCAACTACCCGCAGGGCAAGCTGTTCGCGCATGTGCTCGGCTATGTCGGACGCATCGACGCGAGCGAGCAGGCGCGTCTCGATCCGGAGCTGTACGCCGGCACGCTGCAGATCGGCAAGAGCGGCATCGAACGCCAGTACGAGGGCCTGTTGCACGGCAAGCCCGGCTATGAGCTGGTCGAGGTCAACGTCGACCAGCGGCCGCTGCGTGTGCTCGAGCGCGTGCCGCCGACGCCGGGGCGCAATCTCTACCTCAGCATCGACGCGCGTCTGCAGCAGGCCGGCGAGGCAGCCTTTGCCGGACGCCCCGGCGCCGCGGTGGCGATCGATCCGCGCAACGGCCAGGTGCTGGCGCTGGTCAGCGTCCCCAGCTACGACCCCAATCTGTTCGTCAGCGGCATCAGCGACGCCGACTATCGCGCGCTGCTGGACGACCCCGACAAGCCGCTGCTCAACCGCGCGCTGCGCGGGCTGTATCCGCCGGGTTCGACGGTCAAGCCCTATCTGGCGCTGGGTGGCCTGGAGTTGGGCCTGCGCACGGCGCAGGACACCGTGGATTCCACCGGCGAGTTCTATCTGCCGGGTCAGAAGCGCGGCTATCGTGACGACCAGCGCGGCGGCGTCGGCCGCGTCGCCATGGTGCAGGCGATCGAGCAGTCGGTGAACACGTATTTCTACAAGCTGGCGCTGGACATGGGCATTGACCGCATGGCGGCGTGGATGAGCCGGTTCGGCTTCGGCCGGCCCAGCGGCATCGACCTGCCGGCCGAGGCCTCCGGCGTGCTGCCCTCGCCGGCATGGAAGCGCGCCACGTTCCACCAGCCGTGGTACCTGGGCGAAACGGTGATCGCCGGCATCGGCCAGGGCTACTGGGTGGTGACGCCGCTGCAGCTGGCGCACGCGCTGGCGACGCTGGCGGATCATGCGGTGGCGCATGCGCCGCGCCTGCTGCTGGCCGAGCAGTCGGGCATGGGCGCGCCGCGGGTGCCGGCGCCGCCGGCGCCCGCGACGCCCAGCTTCGCCACCAGCCGGCCGGACTGGGACACGGTGGTCCAGGGCATGGTCGCGGTGGTCAACGGCGACAAGGGCACCGCGCGCGGCCTGGGCGTCGGGTTTCCCTATCCGATCGCCGGCAAGACCGGTACCGCCGAACGCTATTCGCGCACGACCTCGGCCTACGACTCGCATCTGACCAACGCGCAGCTGGCCGAGCGCCACCGTGCGCTGTTCGAGTGCTTCACCCCAGCCGACGATCCGCGCATCGCCGTGGTGGTGGTGCTCGAGCACGGCGCCTGGGGCGGCAGCGCCGCGGCGCCGATCGCGCGCACGATCCTCGACACCTGGGCGCGCGAACGCGGCCTGCCCGTCACGCCGCTGATGCAGGCCCCGCCCGGATGAACACTGCGCTTGCCCGCCTGCGCCATGCACTGCTGCGCCAGATCGTGCGGCCGCGGCTGGATCTGCCGCTGGCGCTGGCGCTGCTGCTGCTGGCCGCTGTCGGCCTGCTGACGCTGACCAGTGCCGCCGATCTCGAGGTGCACGTGATCGTGGCGCAGGCGACGCGTTTCATGCTCGGAGCACTGCTGCTGCTGGCGGTGTCGCGGGTGCCGCCGGTGCGCCTGCGCAGCCTGACGCCGTGGCTGTACGTGATCAGCACCCTGCTGCTGCTGGTGGTGGCGGCGCTGGGCGAGGGCCGCGGCGCGCACCGCTGGCTCAACCTCGGCGTGCTGCGCTTCCAGCCGTCCGAGCTGCTCAAGCTGACGATGCCGATGATGGTGGCCTGGTACCTGGCGCAGCGGCCGCTGCCGCCGCGCTGGCGTGACCTGGCCGTGGTCGGCCTGCTGATCGCGGCGCCGGCAGCGCTGATCGCGATGCAGCCCGATCTCGGCACCGCCCTGCTGGTGGCCGCGGCCGGCGTGTTCGCGTTGTTCCTGTCCGGGCTGGCCTGGTGGCGCATCGGCATGCTGCTCGGCGCTCTGGCGGGCGCGCTGCCGCTGGCCTGGCCTTACATGCACCAGTTCCAGCGCGAGCGCGTGCTGACCTTTCTCCACCCCGAGTCGGACCCGCTGGGCACCGGCTGGCACATCATCCAGTCGGAGATCGCGGTCGGCTCCGGCGGATGGTTCGGCAAGGGTTGGCACCAGGGCACGCAGTCGCGGCTGGAGTTCCTGCCCGAGCACACCACGGATTTCATCTTTGCCGTGTTCGCCGAGGAGTTCGGCCTGATCGGGGTGATCCTGCTGGTCGCGCTCTACGCCTTCATCATCGGCCGCTGCCTGTGGATCGCGGTCAACGCGCGCGATACCTATTCGCGCCTGCTGGGCGGCGCGCTGGCGATGAGCTTCTTCGTCTACGTGATGGTCAACGGCGGCATGATCACCGGCATCCTGCCGGTGGTCGGCGTGCCGTTGCCGCTGGTCAGCTACGGTGGCACCTCGGCGGTGAGCCTGCTGACCGGTTTCGGCGTGCTGATGTCGATCCACGCGCATCGCAAGCTGGTCGATTCCCGCGCCTGAGTGTGGTCGCCGCGATCATCCGCGCGACGTCCGCGTCCGGTCTTGCGTGCGCGTGCTACGCTGCCGCGCGCCGCCGGCCGCGGCGTCCGTGTTCCCTGCGCCCGACCATGCCGCCACGCCTGCGCCAGCTTCTTCCGACCGTCTCGCTGCTGGCCCTGGCCGGTTGCGCCGGGGTGCCGTCACGTCCGGCACCCGTGCCGCAACCGGCTGCCGCGGTGACGCCGCCGTCCGCGGCATCCCTGCCTGTCGTGCCGGCCGCCGCGATCGCGGCGCCGGACGAGGCCGCCTTCGTGCGCGCGCTGGTCGCCGCGCATCCCGGGCTGGACGCTGAGCGCGTGACCGCGCTGCTGCAGCACGCCGCGGTACAGCCCTCGATTCTTGCCGCGATGGCGCGGCCGGCCGAGGCCATGCCGTGGCGTGACTACCGGCCGATCTTCGTCAATGCGCGGCGCATCGGGGCCGGCGTGACCTTCTACCGCGAGCATCGCGTGCTGGTCGACGCCACCGCCGCGCGCTACGGCATTCCACCGACGATCCTGGTGGCGCTGCTGGGCGTCGAGACGAACTACGGCCGCATCACCGGCCGCTACCGCGTGCTCGATGCACTGGTCACGCTGGGCTTCCACTACCCGCCACGCGCGGCGTTTTTCCAGAAGGAGCTGGCCGCGCTGCTGACGTTGCCGGTTGACCGCCTGCCGGTCTCGGCCCAGGACCTGCGCGGCTCCTACGCCGGCGCGATGGGCTGGTGCCAGTTCATGCCCTCGAGTCTCGCGCGCTACGGCGTCGATGCCGATGGCGACGGCCGCGTCGATCTCTGGGACTCGCTGCCGGACATCCTCGCCAGCACCGCCAACTATCTCGCCGGACATGGCTGGCAGGCAGGGCAGCCGATCAGCACGCCGGCATGGCCCGCCGCCGGTGCCGCGCCGCCATCGGCCGGCATGGCCTGGGCCGGCCGTCGGCCCGCGCAACCGCTGCAGGCGTTCGAGGCACTGGGTTATTTGCCGGCGACGCGCGTGGATCCGGCGCTGCCGGCGGCGCTGCTCGGCCTGCAGGGCGCCGCCGGGCCCGAACTGCGGTTCGTATTTCCCGATTTCTACGTGCTGACCCGCTACAACAGCAGCCCGCTGTATGCGCTGGCGGTCAGTGAGCTGGCCGACGCCATCGCCGAGCAGTCGACGGATGCGGATGACGGTGCGGCTGCGGAGCCCGCGGCGGCGCGCACTCCGATGTCCGCGCCGGGCCACAGGCCGTGACGCACCGCGCATGACGGCCGCACGCCACATCGAGGTGACCCGCTGCGGTCGCGAGAACCAGCCGGTCGTCGTGATCGAGAACTTCGTCCCCGATCCGCAGGCGCTGATCGACGATGCCTGCCGCCGTCCGTTCGGCGCGCACGGCGCCTATTACCCGGGCATCCGTGCGCCGGTGCCGCCCGCGCTCGTGCAGCGGTTCCTCGAAGGGCTGGACGCGATCATCGCCGAGGTATTCGGCATCACGTCCGGGCACGTCCTTGAAACCTGGTACTCGCTGGTGACGACGCCGCCCGCGGCGCTGGCGCCGATCCAGCGCCTGCCGCACTACGACGGCCTCGAGCCCGGGCGGCTGGCGCTGCTGCATTTTCTCGGGCGCGAGGCGAAGGGCGGAACGGCGTTCTACCGGCAGCGTTCCAGTGGCTACGAGAGCGTCGACGCCGGGCGCTTCCCGGCCTACCGGGCGCAGCTCGAGGTGGAGGTCGCGCGCAGCGGCCTGCCGCAGGCCGGCTACATCGCCGGTGATACGCCGCTCTTCGAGCGCATCGCCCTGCATGGCGCGCGCTTCAACCGGGCGATCCTGTATCGCGGCAACACGCTGCACTGCGCCGACATCCCCGGCGACCTGGGCCTGTCGACGGACCCCGCCCGCGGCCGTCTGACGGTCAACACGTTCCTGATGGAGGACGCCGCGTGAGCGCATCGTCGCGGACCCCGCATCGCGGCGCGCGCGCCGGGCTGGGACTTGCCCTGCTGGCCCTGCTCGCCGGCTGCGCCTCGGCGCCGCGGCGCGCGCCGGAATCCTACGGCGGCTACCGCGAACCCGCGGGCGGCGCCGGCGGCCGCTACGCACAGGCGCAGGACGGCGGACCCGGCGCGCCGCCGATCGACGTCAACGCGATCCCCGAACCGGTGCCGAAGGTCGAGCCGCGGTCGCGCTTCGGCAACGCGCCGACCTACACCGTCAACGGGCGCACGTACCACGTGCTGGCATCGGCGGCCGGTTATGACGAGCGTGGCATCGCCTCGTGGTACGGCAACAAGTTCCAGGGCTACCTGACCTCGAGCCTGGAGCCTTACGACATGTACAAGTTCACCGCCGCCAGCAAGGTGCTGCCGCTGCCGAGCTACGCGCGGGTGACCAACCTGGCCAACGGGCGCAGCGTGATCGTGCGCGTCAACGACCGCGGGCCGTTTGTCGCCAACCGCATCATCGACCTGTCCTATGCCGCGGCGGTGAAGATCGGCATCTGGGCGCAGGGCACCGGCCTGGTCGAGGTGCAGGGCATCGACCCGCGCCGTCCGCAGGACCTGCCGGCGCCCCCCGCGGCGCCGGCGCGCGGGACCGCGCCGGTGCTGTATCTGCAGGTCGGCGCCTTCGCCGAACGCGCCAATGCCGAGCGCGTTGCCGCGCGTCTGCGCCAGGCCGGTTTCGACAACGTTCATGTGACGGAAGCTGTAGTACACGGTCGCCGCGTGCTGCGCGTGCGGCTGGGGCCGCTGAGCGGCGTCGCCGAAGCCGACCGCCTCAGCCCGCGCGTCCAGGCCCTGGGCCTGCCCGAGCCGCAGGTCGCGGTGGATACTTCCCAATGATCCTTGCAGTGAGTCGCCCATGAGAACGTCGTTTTTCCGTCTTGTCCCGATCCTCTGCGCCGCGCTGCTCGGCACGGCGGCCAGCGCGTTCGCGCAATCCGGCGCGCCGGTGCCCGGTCCGGTGCTGCCCACGCCCGAACGACCGCAGCCGGCGATGCCGCAGATGCCGGTGCCGCCGCCGCCGGCGCTGGGCGCCGATTCATGGGTGCTGATGGATTTCACCACCGGCCAGGTCATCGCCCATCACAATGAGCACGAGCGCCTGGCGCCGGCCTCGTTGACCAAGATGATGACGGCGTACGTCGTCGATGCCGCGCTGGCCTCGGGCAAGGTGCACTGGAACGGCAGCGTCTACATCAGCGATCACGCCTGGGACAAGGGCGGCGCGCGGACCGACGGCTCGACCAGCTTTCTCAAGTTGCACGACCGCTATCCGCTGTCGGAGGTCTACAACGGCATGATCGTGCAGTCGGGCAACGATGCCGCGATCGCGCTGGCCGAGCATGTCGCCGGCACCGAGGCCGCGTTCGTGCAGCTGATGAATGCCTATGCGCAGCGGTTGGGCATGAAGGGCACGCACTTCGAGAACGCCAGCGGCTATCCGCATCCGGACCACTACACCACCGCCTACGATCTGGCCCTGCTGGCGCGCGCGATCATCCACGACTTCCCGCAGTACTACGGGGTGTACAAGACCCGGTCCTACACCATCAACGGCATCAAGCAGGCCAACCGCAACCTGCTGCTGTACCGCGACCCCAGCGTGGACGGCCTGAAGACCGGCAGTACCGCCGAGGCCGGCTACTGCCTGGTGGCTTCGGCCGAGCGCAGCGGCCAGCGCCTGATCGCGGTGGTGATGAAGACCAAGAGCCTCGCCGACGCCGCCAGCCAGGACGAGGCCCTGCTCAATTACGGTTTCCGCTTCTACACCACGCATCGGCTGTATGTGGCCGGCAAGCCGCTGGCGGCGCCGCGGCTGTGGAAGGGCGCCGCCGACACCCTGCCGGTAGGCGTGGCCGGCAACGTCGAGGTGACCATCCCGCGCGGCCGCTACGCCGACCTCAAGGCGGCGATGAACCTGCCGGCGACGCTGATCGCGCCGTACCGCAAGGGTCAGGCGATCGGCACGGTCACCGTCAGCCTCGATGGCAGGCCGCTGCTGACGGCACCGCTGATCGCGCTGGCCGACGCGCCCGAGGCCGGCTTCTTCGGACGTCTGTACGACAGCGTGCGGCTGTGGTTCCAGGGCTCGCCGGCGTCGGCGGCAGGCGGTGGCAAGGGATGAAGGAAACGCCTTTCAGCGAGCTGCCGCCGGGCGAAGGCTTCGTCTTTCCCGGCGAGTTCGAGATCACCGCGGTGGGCCGCGCCGGCGTCGGCCTCGAGGAGCGCGTGCCGGCGCTGCTGGCAGGCGCCGACGGCGTGACCGTAACCGCCGGCAGCCGGCGCCTGCGGCCCTCGCGCGAGGGCCACTACGTCGCCGTCAGTGTCGGCTTCAGCGCGCTCTCGCGCGCGGCCTACGATGGTGCACACCGCGTCCTGCGCGCCGATCCGGACGTGCGCTACACGCTGTAGCGGCAGCCGTCATCATCGCTGTCCCAGCGCACGCAGCGCCTCGCGCAGGACCACGGCCTGGTTGTGCATCGTGTCGCGCGCGCCGTACACGAGGGTCAGCGGACCGTGGCCGGCGGCGGTCCGCAGGGCGCGCAGTTGCGCGCTCGCGGACGCCGCGTCCAGTTCCGTGAGGTAGCGAACGCGAAAGGCGTCCCAGCGCTCCGGTCGATGGCCGAACCATTGCCGCAGCGCGGTGCTCGGCGCCAGATCCTTCGCCCAGGCGTCGAGCGCAAGCTGCTGCCTGCTGCGTCCGCGCGGCCAGACGCGATCGACCAGCACACGGTAGCCGTCACCGGATGCGGGGTCGTCGTAGGCGCGCCGGATGCGGATGTCCATGGGCCGCCTCCTCACGCGTTGCGGCGCGGGCGCGCCGTCGTTGCCACGACCGCGCGTACCCGCGCGCGCAGCACCGGCAAGAGTTCTGCCGCAAACCACGGCTGGCGCTGCAGCCAGGGCGTGTTGCGCGGCGACGGGTGCGGCAGCGGCAGGACGTGCGGACCGTAATCGCGCCAGGCACGCACGGTTGCGGTCAGGCTGGCCTGGCGCGCCACGCCGAGCACGTGGCGCTGCGCGTACCGACCGATCGCCAGGGTCAGCTCGATGCGGGGCAACTGCGCGCGCAACGCGGCAAACCACAGCGGCGCGCATTCGGGACGCGGCGGCCGGTCGCCGCCGCCGCCGCGGCCGGGATAACAGAAACCGACCGGCACGATCGCCAGCCGGCCGGGGTCGTGGAAAGTATCGGCATCGATGCCGAGCCAGGCTCGCAGGCGCTCGCCGCTGGCGTCGTTCCAGGGGATGCCGTCGGCGTGCGCCTTGCGTCCCGGCGCCTGACCGACGATCAGCAGCCGCGCGCCCGCGCCCGCTTGCAGGATCGGTCGCGGTCCCAGCGGCAGGCATGCCGCACAGGCGCGGCAGGCGCGGATGCGAACCAGCAGGCGATCGAGGTCGGTCTGCGTCATGATGCCGATGCGGTGCTCGCGGCGCGCGTCAGTGACAGCCCGCGCCGGTGCGCATCTTGCCGCGAAACACGCGGCACGCAAACAGGCACCGCCGCGTCGTGCCGGAATCATCGGCAGGGCGCCGGCCGGGGTGGGGCCCGGGCTGCCCATCGGCGAGGCCACCCGCGGGATCGTCCGGTGCGGCGGCACGATCGCGGCTCGCGGCGGCCGCACAACGCCGGTACGATCCCCGGATGATCCGACTCCCGCGTGCACCGATGTTCCCGGACCCGTCGGCGTCGCCCGCTTCCGGTGCCGGCGCGGCTGCGGCGCCCGCCGGACCGCCTAGGTGCGGCGCATGAGCACCACCGCGCCGCGCGATGCGCGCATGGCCTTCGTCGCCGAGATCGCGCGGCGCCTGCACCAGTACGGCACCGCTGCTCCAAGGCTGGAGAACGCCGTCAGCCTGGTCGCGCAGCGACTGGGGCTGGCGGCGGAGGTCTGGTGCAGTCCGACCGCGATCATCCTGACCCTGGCGGAACCGGGCGGCAATGACAGTCCGCCGCTGACCCAGGTCATGCGGCTGCCGCCGGGGGATGTGCATCTGGCGCGTCTGTGCGTGGTCGATCGCATCGCCGATCAGGTGATCGCCGGCGCGCTCGATGTCAGCGCCGGATTCGCCCAGCTGCGGGCCTTGTCGGCGCCGCCGCCGCGGGGCTGGGCCGGCGCCACGGTCGCCGCCTTCGGCATGGCCGCGGCGGCCGTGGCCACCTTGTTGCACACGTCCTGGGCCGGCGTGCTGGCGGCAGGGCTGATCGGCCTGCTGATCGGCCTGCTCAGCATCGCCGGCAGCAGTCGTCCGCGGCTGGCAGCGGCAAACGAGGCGATCGCCGCCTTCGTCGCCACCCTGGTCGCCAGCCTGATCGCGGCCTGGATCGTGCCGCTGGCGGTCAAGCCGGTGGTGCTTTCGGCGCTGATCGTGCTGATGCCCGGCCTGACCCTGACCACCGCGGTGCGCGAGCTGTCGACGCAGCATCTGGTGTCGGGCGTCGCGCGCATGGCCGGTGCCCTGGCCACCCTGCTCAAACTGACGTTCGGCACGCTGGCGGCGGCGCAGTTGTGCATGCTGCTGGGCGTGCCCGAAGCGATACGGACGTTGCCGCCGGTGCCGGGCTGGGCTGATCTTCCGGCGCTGCTGTTCGGCGCGCTGGCGTTCGCGGTGCTGTTCCAGGCGGCACGCCGCGACTGGCCGCTGGTCATGGCGTCAGCGGTGCTGGGCTACGCGGTGACGCGCGCTGGCGGCAGCCTGTTCGGGGCCGGTTTCGGCGTATTCCTCGGCGGCCTGCTGATGGGTGCGCTGAGCAACCTCTACGCGCGCCACGTCGGCCGGCCCGGTGCCCTGGTGCGCGAGCCGGGCATCATCCTGCTGGTGCCGGGCTCGGTCGGATTCCGCAGCGTCGGATACTTGCTGGAACGCGACGTCAATCTGGGTGTCAATGCCGGCATGCTGCTGGTCACCCTGCTGGTCGCGCTGGTCGCCGGCCTGCTGTTCGGCGACCTGCTGGTCTCGCCGCGCCGCAGCCTGTGAGAGCGGGCGCGCGAACCGCTCAACCGCTGTGACGGCGCAGCACCAGACAGCCGTTGGTGCCGCCGAAGCCGAAGCTGTTGGAGAGCACGGTGTCGAGCGCGGCCGCGCGCGATGAGCGCACGATGGGGAAATCGGCGGCGCGCGGATCCAGCGAGTCGATATGCGCGGAGCCGGCGATGAAACCATCGCGCAGCATCAGCAGGCAGTAGATCGCCTCGTGCACGCTGGCCGCGCCCAGCGAATGGCCGCTGAGCGCCTTGGTTGACGACAGCGGCGGGCAGGACGCGCCGAACACCTTGCGCAGCGCGTCGAGCTCGGTGATGTCGCCCAGCGGCGTCGAGGTGCCGTGGGTGTTGATGTAGTCGATGTCGCCGCCGGCGGCGTCCAGCGCCATGCGCATGCAGCGCACCGCGCCCTCGCCGCTGGGCGCGACCATGTCGGCGCCGTCGGAGCTGATGCCGTAGCCGATCAGCTCGGCATGGATGCGCGCGCCGCGGCGCCGCGCGTGCTCGAGGTCCTCCAGCACCAGCATGCCGCCGCCGCCGGCGATGACGAAGCCGTCGCGACCGGCGTCATAGGGCCTCGAGGCGCGCGCGGGGTCGCCGTTGAAGTGCGATGACAGCGCGCCCATGGCGTCGAACTGCGCGGTCATGCCCCAGTGCAGCTCCTCG
Organism: Lysobacteraceae bacterium; assembly: GCA_028870665.1. Classification (GTDB taxonomy): domain Bacteria; phylum Pseudomonadota; class Gammaproteobacteria; order Xanthomonadales; family Rhodanobacteraceae; genus Metallibacterium. The sequence continues at coordinate 9,906 of JAGWPB010000033.1, read as the reverse complement.
CCGCCGCCGGCGAACACGACATCCAGCGCGCCGCTGTGGATCTGCTGCGCGGCCGCCCCGATGCAGTGCGCCGAGGTGGCGCAGGCCGCCGAGATCGAATAGCTCATGCCGCGGATGCCGAACGCGGTGGCCAGGCCCGCGGAGACCGTCGAGCACATCGAGCGCGGCACCATGTAAGGGCCGACGCGGCGCACGCCGCGCGTTCGCAGCAGGTCGGCGGTCTCGATCTGGCTCGCGGGCGAGCCGCCGCCGGATCCGGCGATCAGGCCGCTGCGCTCGCTGCGCACCTGCTCCGGTGTCAGGCCGGCATCGGCGATGGCATCCTGCATCGCCACGCAGGCGTAGGCGGCGGCGTCGCCCATGAAGCGCTTGAGCTTGCGATCGATGGCGGCGTCGAGGTCGATCTGCGGCACCCCGGCGACCTGGCTGCGCAGGCCCAGTTCGGCATATTCGGGCACGAAGCGGATGCCGGAACGGCCATCGCGCAGCGCGTCGCTGACCGTGCCGGGATCGTTGCCCAGGCACGAGACGATGCCCATCCCGGTGATGACGACGCGCTTTCCCGGCATGCTCAGAAGCCCTCGGTGCTGGTGAAAAGACCGACGCGCAGGTTGCTGGCCTCGTAGATCGGCCGCCCGTCGACCAGCATGCGCCCGTTGCCGATCGACATCGCCAGTTTCTGTCGCATCACGCGGCGGATGTCGATCTGGTAGGTCACCCGTCGCGCCGTGGGCAGCACCTGGCCGGAAAACTTCACTTCGCCGACGCCCAGCGCGCGGCCGCGCCCGGGCAGTCCCTGCCAGGCCAGAAAGAAGCCGACCAGCTGCCAGAGCGCGTCGAGCCCGAGGCAGCCCGGCATCACCGGGTCGCCCTCGAAGTGGCAGCCGAAGAACCACAGGTCGGGACGGATGTCGAGCTCGGCCTCGATGTAGCCGCGGTCGTAGGCCCCGCCGCTGTCGGAAATGCTGAGGATGCGGTCGAACATCAGCATGTTGGGCAGCGGCAGACGCGCGTTGCCGGGCCCGAACAGCTGGCCGTGCCCGCAGGCCAGCAACTGTTCGCGAGTGAAGGAAGCGGTGTTCATGACGGCTCCATCGGGGAACGGGCGAGAGTCGGTACGGTGGTGCCGGCGGCCTTGATTCGCATGCGACAAGCACCTCGATACATTGGCGCATGCACCCCTAGATTTCCACCTGCGTGCCCAGCTCGATCAGGCGATTGCCGGGAATGCGGAAAAAGGCGGTGGCGGGCATCGCATTGCGGGCCAGGAACGCAAACAGCTTGTCGCGCCACAGCGCCATGCCCGGGCGATTGCTGGAAACCACGGTCTCGCGACTGATGAAAAAGGTGGTGTCCATCAGATCGAAGCCGAGTCCCAGCTTCTGGCAGCTGCCCAGCGTGCGCGGCAGATCGGGATCTTCCGCGAAGCCGAAGCGCAGCACCAGCCGGTAGAACTCGGCGCCCAGCGGCTTGAGTTCGATGCGCTCGTCGGGATCGGCGCGCGGCGAGTCGAGGATCTCCACGGTCAGCAGCACGTTGCGTTCGTGCAGCACCTTGTTGTGCTTGAGATTGTGCAGCATGGCGATCGGCACGGCGCCGAGGTTGGCGGTCAGGAACACCGCGGTACCCGGTACCCGCAGCGGCGGATGGTTGGCGATGCTGCCCAGGAAGGTGTCGATGGCCAGACCGCCCTGTTTCATCTCGCGCAGCACCAGCTCGCGGCCGCGCCGCCAGGTGCTCATCACGGCAAAGGCGACGACGCCGAGCGCCAGCGGAAACCAGCCGCCGCTCTCGATCTTGACCAGGTTGGCCGCGAAGTACGACAAATCGATGGTCAGCAGCGCGGCGCCCAGCGGCAGCACCAGCAGCAGCGGCCAATGCCAGAGTTTGCGCGCCACCACCAGGACCAGCATGGTCGTGACGGTCATGGTGCCGGTCACGGCGATGCCGTAGGCCGCGCCGAGGCTGTCGGAGGTGCGGAAGCCCAGCACCGCCGCCAGCACCAGGATCAGCAGCATGCGGTTGATCCAGGGGATGAAGATCTGCCCGCGCTGCTCCTCCGAGGTGTGCTTGACCTGCATGCGCGGGGAATAGCCGAGCTGGATCGCTTCGCGCGTCATCGAGAAGGCGCCCGAGATCACCGCCTGCGAGGCGATCACCGTGGCCACGGCCGCCAGCGCCACCATCGGGTAAAGGAACGGCGGCGGCACCAGCAGGTAGAACGGGTTGGACACGGCCTTCGGGTCGTCCAGCAGCAGCGCGCCCTGGCCGAAGTAGTTGATCAGCAGCGCCGGCAGCACCAGGGTGAACCAGGCCAGGCGGATCGGCTTCTTGCCGAAATGGCCCATGTCGGCATACAGCGCCTCGGCGCCGGTCAGCACCAGCACCACCGAACCCAGCGCCAGAAACGCATCGACATGGTTGTGCACGAAAAACAGCACGGCGTAATGCGGGCTGAGCGCCGCCAGCACATGCGGCTGGCGCAGGATGCCGAGCATGCCGGTCAGGGCGATGCTGGCGAACCACAGGATCATGATCGGCCCGAACAGCGAACCGACGCGGCGGGTGCCGTGGCGCTGCACCGCGAACAGCCCGAAGATGATCGCCACCGTGACCCACAGGATGATGCGGCGGTCCAGCGTCGGTTCGGCGACGCGCAGGCCCTCGATTGCCGAGAGCACCGAAATCGCCGGCGTGATCACGCTGTCACCGTAGAACAGCGCGGTGCCGGCCAGGCCCAGCGCCAGCAGCGCCCAGCGCACCCGCGGGCTGTTGCGCACGCCGCGCTGGGCCAGCGCCATCAGCGACATGATGCCGCCCTCGCCCTTGTTGTCGGCGCGCATGACGAACAGTACGTACTTCAGCGACACCACCACGATCAGCGACCAGAAGATCAGCGACAGCGCGCCCAGCACATTGTCGTGGCTGACGCCGATGCCGTGTTCGCCGAAGGTCTGCTGCAGCGAATACAGCGGACTGGTGCCGATATCGCCGTAGACGACGCCGAGGGCGCCCAGCGCGAGCGCCGACCATCGTTGTCGGGTCGCGCTGTCGAGGGGCAGATCGTGCGTGTGGGTAGCCATGTCGGGTTCGGGATTCCGGTGCCTAGGATGCGGAGCCGCCCAGCGCGATCTTCAGCGCCTTGCGGATGATGGCCTCGGCATCGTCGCCGCCGGCAGCAGCCTCGCGGGCCAGGCGCGAGGCCTCGGCGGGCTTGTAGCCGAGTTGCTGCAGGGCCACGGTGGCCTCGCCCTGTGCATCGCGAGGCATGCCGCCGCCAGCACTGGCCGGCCGCGTCGCGGTCAGCGCCTCGACGCGGTCGCGCAGCTCGACGATGATGCGCTCGGCGGTCTTCTTGCCGATGCCGGGTATGCGCGTCAGCGCGCCGATGTCGCCGGCCTGCACCAGCCGCGCGAAATCGGCGGTCGACGCCCCGGACAGCACCGCCAGCGCGATGCGCGCGCCGATGCCGCTGACTTTCTGCAGGTTGCGAAACAGCACGCGCTCGGACTCGTGCAGGAAACCGTACAGCGCGACGGTGTCCTCCTTGACGGCATAGTGCGTCAGCAGGCTCACCTCGCGCCCGGTCTCGGGCAGTTCGTACAGGGTGGACATCGGCACTTCCAGCTCGTAGCCGACGCCGTGTACGTCCAGCAGCACCCACGGCGGCTGCTTGCTGACCAGGGTGCCGCGCAGGCGACCGATCATCGGCGGGTCCTCCAGGCGCTGCGCGCGATGCCCAGCCGGACCACGCTGCTGCGCACATGGGCATGCGCGATCGCCACCGCCAGCGCGTCGGCGGCATCGGCCTGCGGCGTCGCGTCCAGCCCCAGCAGCATCTTCACCATGTGCTGCACCTGGGCCTTGTCGGCTGCGCCGCTGCCGACCACCGCGCGCTTGATCTCCATCGGCGCGTATTCGTGCACCGGCAGCGTGCGCGCGAGCACCGCGCACAGCGCCGCGCCACGGGCCTGGCCCAGCTTCAGCGCCGAGTCGGGATTGCGCGCGAGGAACACGCGTTCGATCGCGACTTCGTCCGGTCGGTGGGCTTCCACGATCGCGGTGAGACCATCGAAGATGCGCTTCAGGCGCAGCGGGAAATTGTCCGCGTCGCCGACCGCCAGCGCGGTGTGGAAGACATGTCGTGTGCGGCCGCCGGACTCGGCGTCGACGATGCCGACGCCGGTACGCAGCGAGCCCGGATCGATGCCGAGGATGCGCGTCATGGACAGGGCCGCTGGCGGAGCCGCACGGTCACCCGGCGACCTACGCGGCGTGCTCCGGCGGCAGCAGGGCGTTGTGGTAGACGTCGTGGACGTCGTCGAGCGCTTCCAGCCAGTCGATCAGGTCGAGCAGCGACTCCAGGGCTTCGGCGGGCACCGCCACGCGCGTGGCCGGGCGCATCACCACCTCGGCATGGGTCGGGGCCAGGCCGGCCGCCAGCAACGCCTGGCGCAGCGCCTCCACATGGTCCGGAGCGCACAGCACGATGCTGGCGCCGGGTTCGTTGACGACGTCGTCCGCGCCGGCCTCGAGCGCGATTTCGAGCACCTTCTCGTCGAGATCGGGTTTGCCCGCGGTGACGACCGCCAGCTCGCCGGTGCGGCTGAACTGGAATGCCACCGAGCCGCTGGTGCCGAGGTTGCCGCCGTGCTTGGCCAGCGCATGGCGCACATCGGCGACGCTGCGCTGCGGATTGTCGGTGACGCAGTCGATGATCAGCGCGATGCCGGCGGGCCCGTAGCCCTCGTAGCGCAGCTCGTGCATGTGGTCGGCGCCGTCGGCGCCCGAGCCGCGCTTGATCGCGCGCTCGATGGTGTCGCGGGTCATGTTGGCGGCAAGCGCCTTTTCCACCGCCGTGCGCAGCCGCGGATTGTGCGCGGCATCGGGCAGCCCGGCGCGGGTGGCCAGGGTGATTTCGCGGATCAGCTTGGTGAACACCTTGGCGCGCTTGGCGTCCTCGGCGTTCTTGCGACCCTCGATGGACGGACCTCTACCCATCTCGACCCCTGCGTGGCATTCGATTCAAGCGGGCAACTTTACCCCAACTGGCCTGTCAGGCCGTGCCTGCGCCCGTTCCCGGCGCCGCCCCTGCGGCATTTCAGCGCAGGCCGGCCGGGCGCCCGGCCGGCCTCAGCCGGTCGGCGTCGCGATCACCCGCACGTGCAATTCGCCCAGCTGCGCGTCCGCTACCGCCGATGGCGCCCCGGTGAGCAGGCACTGCGCGCTGGTGGTCTTGGGAAAGGCGATGACATCGCGGATCGAGTCGGTGCCGACGATCAATGCCGCGATACGGTCGATGCCGAAGGCGATGCCGCCGTGCGGCGGCGCGCCGTGCTTGAGCGCGGTCAGCAGAAAACCGAACTTGGCCTCGGCTTCGGCACGGCCGATGCCGAGCAGGTCGAAGACCGCGCTCTGCAGGTCCGGGCGATGGATGCGGATCGACCCGCCGCCGATCTCGTTGCCATTGAGCACCATGTCGTAGCCGCGGCTGACGGCGTTGGCCGGGTCGGCCCTGAGCGCGGCGACGTCATCGACCTTGGGTGCGGTGAACGGGTGGTGCAGGGCGACGTAGCGACCGGCCGCGGCATCGTGCTCGAACATCGGAAAGTCGGTGACCCACAGCGGCCGCCAGGCATTTTCGACCAGGCCGCGATCCTTGCCCAGCTTGAGCCGCAGCGCGCCCATGAAGTCGCTGACGGTCTTCCACGGGCCCGCGCCGAACAGCAGCAGGTCGCCATCGGCGGCACCGGTCAGGCGCAGGATCTGCGCGAGCGCGTCGTCGTCGAGGAACTTGGCCACCGGCGAAGACACCCCTTCGCGGCCCTTGGCCAACGCCTCCACCTTCATCCACGCCAGGCCGCGCGCGCCGAACTTGCCGGCGTAATCGCCCAGCAGGTCGAGCTCGCGGCGGGTCAGCGCGGCGGCGCCGGGCACGCGCAGTGCCGCGACGCGACCGGCCGGATCGCCGGCGGGATCGGCGAACACCTTGAACCCGGCGTGGCGCACCGCGTCGCCGATGTCGACCAGTTCCAGCGCGATGCGCAGGTCGGGCTTGTCGGAGCCGTAGCGGCGCATCGCCTCGGCCCAGGTCATGCGCGGGAACGGATCGGCCAGCTCGATGGCGGCAACCTCGCGCAGCACGGTGCGGATCAGGGTCTCGACGCAGTCTTGCACCGCGCGCTCGTCGACGAAGGCGAACTCCATGTCGAGCTGGGTGAACTCGGGCTGGCGGTCCGAGCGCAGGTCCTCGTCGCGGAAGCAGCGCGCGATCTGGTAGTAGCGATCGAAGCCGGCCATCATCAGCAGCTGCTTGAACAGCTGCGGCGACTGCGGCAGCGCGAAGAACTGGCCGGCGTGTACGCGCGAGGGCACCAGGTAATCGCGCGCGCCCTCGGGCGTGGCCTTGGTCAGGATCGGCGTCTCGATGTCCTGGAAGCCGCCCGCGTCCAGGTGCCGGCGCAACGCCTGCACCAGGCGCGTGCGGGTGCGCAGCATGCGCTGCATCTCCGGACGCCGCAGGTCGAGGTAGCGATAGGCCAGCCGCGTCTCCTCGCTGGGATTCTCGTGCAGCGCGAACGGCAGGTCGCGCGCGGCATTGAGCACTTCGATGTGCGCGGCAGCCACTTCGACCCGGCCGGTGCGCATGCGCTCGTTGACACTGACGCGCCGGCGCACCGTGCCCTCGACGCGCAGGCACCATTCGTAGCCGACGCCGGACAGCGCGGCGTAGGCCTCGACATGGTCGGGGTCGACCACGATCTGCACGATGCCCTCGTGGTCGCGCAGGTCGAGAAACACCACGCCGCCGTGGTCGCGACGGGTATCGACCCAGCCGCACAGCGTCACCGGGTGGTCGATCAGGGCCTCATCGACAAGGCCGCAGTAGTGGGTACGCATGCACGACTCCCAGCCCGGACGGCGCCGGATCAGCCCGCCATGCTAAGCCGCATGCGGCAGTGCGGCAATGCCGAGAGGATGCTCAGTCGTGGCCGTTGCCCGTCGCCGGCTTGACCGCCGCACGGGTGTCCGCGGTCGCGGCCGCCGTCGCCGCAGGTGCCGCGGCTGCCGCGGGCGTCGCAGGCGACGCGGGTGTCGTTGCGACGGGCTCGTCCTTGTGGACGACATTGCGCTGGCCGTCCTTCTTGAAGTCGGTCTCGTACCAGCCGCTGCCCGCGAGACGGAAAGCGGGCGCGGTGATGCTGCGCTTGACGGCGCTCGCGCCGCAGGCCGGACAGATCTGCGGGTCGGCGTCCGCCAGTCGCTGCAGGCGATCGAACTGGTGGCCGCAGGATTCGCAGTGAAAGGCATAGATCGGCATCGGGAACTCCGAAACGGTGGACCGGCGGCGGGTGCCGGGCATGCGCCCAGTATCGTGGCCGCGGCGCGCATCTCAAGATGAAGCGGTCCTGAGCATTCGTCTCGCGTTGTTAAGCAAATCGTAAATTGACCTTTACGGATCTGTCATGCATAGCAGCATGACGGCCCAGGACGGCGCCGTTTCCATCCCACCGAGAGGCCTTCCCCGATGACCCGTTTCAACGCCCCCCTGCGCCGCCATCCCCTGGCTCTGGCCCTGATCGCCGCCTTCGCCGCCGGCAGCGTGCATGCCCAGAGCACGCCGACCGCACCCGTCAATCCGTCCAAGGCCAAGCAGTTGCAGACGGTCGTGGTGACGGGAACGCGCGCGTTCGACCGCACCGAGGCCGATTCGCTGTCACCGATCGACGTGCTCACGCCCAAGGACCTGACCGCCACCGGCGCCACCAGCCTCGCCTCGGCGCTGCGCACCCTGCTGCCCTCGTTCAATTTCCCGCAGCCTTCCGTCACCGACGGCACCGACGCGATCCAGCCGGCGCAGCTGCGCGGGCTGTCGCCGGACGAGACCCTGGTGCTGATCAACGGCAAGCGCCAGCACACCACCGCCATCGTCAACGTCAACGGCACCCTCGGCCGCGGTTCCTCGCCGGTCGATCTCAACGCGATCCCGATCAACGCCATCGCGCGCATCGAGGTGCTGCGCGACGGCGCCGCCGCGCAATACGGCTCGGATGCCATTGCCGGCGTGATCAACATCATCCTCAAGGGCGGCAACCAGGGTGGTTCGGTCAGCGCGACGGTCGGCCGCTACAACAGCCACGACGGCGCCGACGGCATGACCGTGCAGGGTGGCGCCGATGGCGGCTTCGCGCTCGGCGACAAGGGCTGGGTCCATCTCAGCGTCGATGCCACCCATCAGGATCCGACCAATCTTGCGGGGCCCGACCTGCGCTATCCGACCGATCCCACCTACGGGCAGGTGACCTTCCACTACGGCCTGCCGCTGCTCAAGCAGCAGAACGCGGCGCTGAACATGCAGTACGACTTCGCGCCGCAGGTCCAGTTCTACGCCTTCGCGCTCGTCAACAAGCGCGACGTCAGCTCGCCGGGATTCTTCCGTTCGCTGTCGGCGTACAAGACCAGCAGTCCGGCTGCGCTCGCGGTGTATCCGGCCGGTTACCTGCCGGTGGAAAACAGCGCGATCTGGGACGGCTCGCTGGTCGCCGGCCTGCGCGGCACCGTGCTCGACGGCTGGCATTACGACGTCAGTGCCAACACCGGCGGCAACCACTGGAAGCTCGACACCAGCAATACCTTCAACTACTCGCTGGGCTCCGCCTCGCCGACCGCGTTCTACATCGGCACGATCACCAACCAGCAGAACGTGCTGAACGCCGACTTCAGCAAGGACGTCAACGTCAGCGCGCTGCAGAACCCGCTGACCGTGGCCTGGGGCCTCGAGTACCGGCAGGAGAAGTTCGCCATCAAGCAGGGTGACGCGGCATCCTATGCCGGCGCCGGCGCACAGGTGTTCCCCGGCTACCAGCCACTCGACGCCGGCAGCCACAGCCGGCACAACCAGGCGGTCTATCTGGATCTCGAGAACGACCTGACCGACAAGCTCTCCGCCGGCTTTGCCGTGCGCCACGAGAAGTACAGCGATTTCGGCAGCACCACCTCCTGGAAACTGTCGGGCCGCTACGCCTTCAATGACACCATCGCCGCGCGCGCCACCGCCTCGACCGGGTTCCGTGCGCCCTCGCTGCAGCAGGAGTTCTACTCCAGCACGGCGATCAATTTCGTCAACGTCGGTGGCGGCAACCTGGTGCCTTACACCATCCGCACCTTCCCGGTGGACAACCCCGCCGCCGTGGCGCTGGGCGCGCAGCCGCTGCAGCCGGAGAAGTCGCACAACTACAGCGTGGGCCTGGTGTTCACGCCGCAGAACGGACTCTATGCGACCCTCGACTTTTACCAGATCACCATCGACAACCGCGTCATCCTCAGCGGCAATCTGGTCGGCACCGCGGTGCAGAACTACCTGACCTCGATCGGAATCCCGCAGGTCAGCGGCGGCCGCTTCTTCACCAACGCGGTCAACACACGCACTCGCGGCGTCGATCTGGTGGGCACCTATCCGATCGATCTGGGAGCGGCCGGCAGTCTCAAGCTGACCGGCGGCGGCAACTACAACAAGACCGACATCCTCTACATTCGGCCCAATCCGCCGCAACTGGGTCTGGCCGGGCTGACTCTGCCGGTGATCGACCGTCCCACCCAGGGCCTGATCACCACGGGCAGCCCGCGCGACAAGCTGTTCCTGGCGGGCGACTGGAGCTACGGCAACTGGCGTGTGCACGGCCAGGCCACGCGCTGGGGCTCCTTCGCGACCTACGGATCGACACCCTCCGGCGATCTGAACTATGGCGCCAAGGTGACCTTGGACGCGTCGGTCGGCTACGTCTGGAATCGCTGGAACTTCACCGTGGGCGGGGACAATCTCACCAACCAGTATCCAACCCGGGTTCCCGCGACGAGCGCATTCAACATCATCCTGCCTTACTCGCAGAACTCACCGTTTGGCTT
>JAGWPB010000095.1 GCA_028870665.1 Lysobacteraceae bacterium | reverse complement strand
GACCAGCAGCGCCAGCGCCGAGGCGCCAAGGTAGCCGAAGGCGTAGTCGCGCAGCGGATCGACCGGGTGCAGCAGCCACACCGTGGCCGCCGCCAGCAGGCGCAGCGCCAGCGGCAGGGTGATCAGCAGTTGCGAGGTGGCGATGCGGCCGTGGCCCTGGTGCTCGGCACCGGGCAGGTTGAGCAGCGGCTGCAGGATCAGCTCGGCCAGGCCCAGCGCGACCAGCACGCTCGTGCCGATTCCGGCCGCGCCCAGCAGCGTCGTCGCCAGCAGCAGGTAGAGCGCGAACAGCAGGCTGCCGCAGATCAGCGTCGTGCTGAGCGCGAACGGCAGTACGCCGGCGCGGCGCTGCGGGTCGCGGGACACCTCGGCCAGCAGCACGATATGCGTGCCGAAGGTGGACAGCGTGCCCAGCATCACCGCCAGCGCGGCGACGCCGGCGAAGGCGCCGAAGTCGTGCGGACCCAGCATGCGCGCGACCAGCAGCAGGGTGCCGGCCTGCACGAACAGCCGCACACCGAGCACCGCACTGGTGCGCAAGGTGGCGCGGGCGATCGGGCCCTTCATGCCGCGGCGCGAAGTGGCGTACGGCGCATGGCCCGGGTCCTCAAGGCGTGCGGCGGGGCGCGCGGGCCGTTGCCGCCGGCGAGGCAACTGAGGCGCCAGCGGCAGCGCTCGCGGCCTTCGCTGTTTCCGGAATCGCCGGTGCGACCGTCGCCGGCATCGCCTGCACGGCGTGCAGCGTGCGGCGGATGCCGACGTTGCCGGGCTGGATCCTGACCGCATCGGTCAGCAGGCGCTCGGCCAACTCGCGGTCGTGCAGCACGTTGAGCGCGTAATCGGCGTAGATCTGCATCACGCGCGCCGACGGATGCGGATGCGACAGCGCGGCGACGAAGGCCTCGACCATCGGTCCCGGCGGCAGGGGGCAGGCGCCCTGAATCGCGCACTGGGTCAGCGCCGCCAGCGAGCTTTCGTCCTGCACCCCCGGCGGGACCGATTTCAGGTGCGCGATCATGCGCTCCCACCACAGCGGCTTCAGCGGCCGGCCCATGCGCGAGTTCATGAAGATCAGCGCCTGCTCGGGCAGGATCGATGAATCCGGCAGGCTCATCGCCCGCTCCAGCGGCGCATAGGCGCGTGCGGTGAACGGCGACTTCGGATCGTACTTGGACAGCACGATATAGGTGCGGCCCAGTTCGTACTGCGCGCGCGGCGAAGTCGGCGCGCGCTCGGCCAGCTCCATCGCCAGCCGCAGCGGGCTGCTCCAGGCGTACGCCGTCTGCGCGGTCTCGCCGGTCCAGATCAGCAGCAGCCCGGCCAGCAGCACGCCGCGCGCCAGCGGCAGCGGCGCGCCGGCCCGGGCCGGAAACAGCAGCGGCAGCAGCGCCAGCAGCACGCCGAAGCTGGCGAAGTAGTTGCGCTGCTCGTACACCAGCTCCAGCGGGATGAAGGTGCCGGTGAGCAGCTGCGCGCCGAGGAACAGTGCCAGCCCCAGCGCCACCAGCGGCGCGCGCGCGCGCAGGAAGGCGATCAGCGCGACCAGCAGCGCCAGGCCGAGGATCGCCGCCAGCGTGGTCCACGGCGTCAGCAGGCCGGTCGAGACGGCGACCTCGTCGTGATAGAACGACAGCGCATGCGGCGTCGGCAGCACGATCCAGCGCAGGTAGTCGAACCAGATGCGCGGCTCCGACAACAGGCGTTCGGCGAGGGTGAAGTTGCGCGCCTGCCAAGCCACCGGATTGAAAGCGAGGTCGGGCAGCAGCCAGGCCAGCCCGGCGATGCCCGGCAGCACCAGCACCAGCGCGAACAGCCACGGCACGCGGCGGTCGCGGCGGCGCTCGCGGCCGCTGCGCGCGGCAAACAGGGTCCATTCGATCAACGCCGCATAGAACGGCGTCATCACCGCGGTTTCCTTGGCGGTCAGGCCGATCGCCGTCCACACCAGCAGCGAGGCGGCGGCACCGGCGAAGCCGCGACCGTCGCGCTGCATGCGCAGGCGCCCGCGCACGTAGCCCAGCAGGCCCAGCAGCACGAACAGGTTGGCCAGGCTCTCCATGCGTTGCACGACGTAGACGACGGCGGTCAGATTGACCGGCAGCAGCAGCCAGCCGGCGGCGATCAGCGCTGCCAGCAGCCCGGCCCGCGGTTCCTCGCGACCGCGCGCGGCGGCACACAGCAGTGCCCGCGCCAGCAGGTACACCAGCACGCCGTTGAGCAGGTGGATCATCAGATTGGTCAGCTTCCAGCCGAACGGTGCCAGCCCCGTCGTCATGTAATTGGCGACGAAGGTCAGCGACGACAGCGGACGGTGGAACTCGCTCGACGGCGACGACAGGGCGGCGGCCTTGAGCGTCGCCCAGTCGGCGTGCCGTACCTGCAGCGCCGGGTTCTCGATGATGTTCGGGTAGTCGTCGAAGATGTAGCCGCCGGACAGGCCCGGCCAGTACACCAGCGCGGTAACCAGCAGCGCCGCGACCAGGGCAAGGCGACGGGCGAGGGTGGGGCGGCGTTCGACCAGACTCATCGGGGCGACGGTGCGGTGGCGGCAGGCGCGGCAGTATGCGGCCTGCCGACACTCGAGGCGAGGGCGTTGCGCAGATGCGCTTCCTCATGCGGCCAGTAGTGCTGCAGGCGCAGCACCCAGGCATGCAGCATCGGCATGCCGAATCCCGGCTTGGCGGCGCGCGCGGCGACATGATCGTAGTGATCGAGCAGCGCCAATCCGGCGCGCGGGTGCTCGGCCGAGCCCAGCACCGCCGCGGCTTCCAGCGCGAAGCCGGGGCTGACCGTCGCGTCCAGGGCACGCTCGAAGTCGGCCAGCGCGACGGCGGGGCGCCGCTCGACCAGCGCGATGCGGCCGCGCAGATACAGCAGATCCTGCTGGCGCCCGGGACCGTCGAGACGCGGATTGTCCAGCCCGGCCTGGATCAGTCCGTGCAGCGCGGCCAGATCCAGACCCGGGCAGCCGCCGGCGGACGCCACCGGCAGGGTGCGATCGAACCAGCCGGTCAGCAGCGCGCCGGGATCGCGCGTGGTCGCCATGGCGGTGCGTGCCGCGGCGAGGTCGGCGGCATCGACGCCGCCCAGTACGCAGCGCGCACCGAGCAGGTTGAAGGCCAGCTGCACCTGGTCCGGATGCTGGCGCAGCAGCGGTCGCAGGCGCGCGATCGCGTCCCGCGGCTGGCCGTGCGCCAGCTCGAACTGCGCCGCGTTGGCCTGCGCCCGCGGCGAATCCGGATTGAGACGGGCCCAGAGTTCGGCCTGCATGCGGCCGTTGCCCCAGACCTCGGCGCGTGCGTGCGTCATCAGGGCCAGACCCAGCGGCAGCGTCAGCATCAACAGCAGTTTGGGCAGTCGCAGCGTGCGCAGGTCGGCCAGCCACCACGCCAGCGGCCAGAACAACAGCAGCGCCGGCACGTAGTTGCGATGCTCGAAATAAAGCTCGAGCGGAATCGTGGTCGATTCCAGCAGCTGGCCGGCGAAATAGAACAGGATCGCCAGCGCGATCAGCGGTGCGCGTCGGCGCAGGGCAAAGCCGGCGCCGATCAGGCCCAGCACGGCGAGCAGCGCCGGCAGTGTCGTCGCCGGCGAGAACAGCGACAGCGAGGCGCGGATCTGGTCATTGAACAGCCCCGGCGTGAACGGCCGCGGCAGCCACAGCAGGCCGAGATAATCCATCAGCACGCGTGGCTCGCTGAGCAGACGCTGGCCCTCGGTCCACGGACGGACGGCGATGCCGTGGATCGCGGTGTGGATGCCGACATAGGCCAGATACGCCAGCAGCAGCGTCGCCGGCAGCACGGCGAGGAGCGCCATCACATCGCGCCAGATCCGGCGCGCCGCGGCCGCGAGCGGCGGCCGTTGCGGCGCCAGCACGATCCATTCGATCAGCAGCGCATAGAACGGCAGCAGCGCGCCGTTGGCCTTGGCCAGCACGCCCAGCGCGATGCCGCCGCCGAGGCCGAGCACGGCCCACGCCCGCCCGCTGCGCAAGCGGCCCGCGGCCAGCAGGCGGCGTCCGTGCAGCCAGGCCAGCAGACCCAGCAGCACGCAGGTCGCCGGCAGCATCGCCTCGCGCTGCACGATGTAGAGCGTGGTCGAGACCAGCAGCGGATGCAGCAGCCACAGCGCCGCGCCCAGCGCGGCGGCCAGCGCCGCGCGCCGTCCCGCAGGCTCGAACACGCGGCCGAGCTGCAGCAGCAGCGCGTACAGCAGTGCGCCGTTGAGCAGGTGGAGGATCAGGTTGGTGCGCTTGAATGCGAACGGATCTGCCGGCCAGTTGCGCGCATCCAGCAAAAACGTCAGCAGGGTCAGCGGGCGGCCGGTCGGATCGGCGGTGCCCGAGGTGATGTAGCGGAAGAACGTCGCCCAGGTATCGACGGGACCGGTCGCCCCGATCGCCGGCAGGTTGGCGAAGTCGTCGAACAGGAACGGTCCGTGCAGGCCCGGCAGGTAGGCCCACAGCGTCAACGCCAGCGCGGCGAGCAGGATCAGCGGCGCCAGCCAGCGCGGCGGCAGTCCGGATCGGGCTGGATCGGGCGTGGGCATCGGCGGCACTCGCATCAAGGCGGCCGATGATGGCATGCGGGGCGCGGACGGCGCATCGGCAGGGCGGCCCTGCGAGGGACAGATCCTTCGCGTTGCTCAGGATGACACGATTGGACTGGATGGCGAGATTGGAGATGCGATCCTCGGCATCGATGCCCGGGGAAATGGCACGGCAGAGGGAGCGTGCTCGGCACCGGCGTGCGCAGGATGACAACACGGAAGGTGCCCGGCATCGGTATCTTCAGGACGACGCGGGAGGGGTGTGCTCGGCATCGATGCCGGGGCGATGCCATGCCGGCGAACGTGCTCGGCAGGCCGCATCGAATCGTGTCACCCTCAGCGCCAGCGAAGGGTCTGGCGGCCGGCACGAGGCCGGTGCACGGTGGCACGCTAAACTCACGGTTTGCCGATGCGCGCCGCGATGCAGCGTCGCCGCAAGCCCGACGACCCGTGAAGAAATCCGATTTCCATTTTGACCTGCCGAACGAGCTGATCGCGCAAGCGCCGCTGGCCGAGCGCAGCGCCAGCCGTCTGCTGCTGCTCGACGTGCCCGCGCGCGCCTGGCAGGACCGCCGCTTCCGCGAGCTGCCGCAGTTGCTCGCGCCCGGCGACCTGCTGGTGTTCAACGACACCCGCGTGCTGCCGGCGCGTCTGTTCGGGCACAAGGACAGCGGCGGCGCGGTCGAGATCCTGATCGAGCGTGTGCTCGGCGCGCACGAGGCGCGAGCGCAGCTGGGCGTCAGCAAGAAGCCGCACGCCGGCGGCAGCATCGTGCTGGAGGACGGCAGCCGGCTGACGGTGCTGGGTCGCGACGGCGCGTTCTTCGACCTGCGCTTGGAGGGCGGCGAGACGTTCGACCGACTGCTGGCGCGGCTGGGCCGCATGCCGCTGCCGCCGTACATCGCCCGCGAAGCCGAAGCCGTCGACGCTGAGCGCTACCAGACCGTCTATGCGCGCCATGCCGGCGCGGTCGCCGCGCCGACCGCCGGCCTGCATTTCGACGCGTCGCTGCTGGAAACCCTGCGCGTGCGCGGCATCGAGTTCGGCTACGTCACCCTGCATGTCGGCGCCGGTACCTTCCAGCCGCTGCGTGCCGAGCGGCTCGAAGACCACGTCATGCACCGCGAGTGGCTGAACGTCGGCGCCGGCCTGGTCGAGCAGATCCGCCGCACGCGCGAGCGCGGCGGGCGCGTGATCGCGGTCGGCACCACGGTGGTGCGCGCGCTGGAGAGCGCCGGTGCCGGTGGAACCCTGGTGCCGTTCGCCGGCGAGACGCAGATCTTCATCATCCCCGGCTATCGCATCACCGCCATCGACGGCCTGATCACCAACTTCCACCTGCCCGAATCGACGCTGCTGATGCTGGTGTCGGCGCTGGCCGGGCGCGAACTGATCCTGGACGCTTACCGCCATGCCATCGCGGAGCGCTATCGATTTTTCTCTTACGGCGATGCCATGCTGATCTGGCCGGTAGCCGGTAGCCAGTAGCCAGTAGCCGGTAGCCGGGACTCGGGGTTCGGGACTCGGGAAAGCACAGAGAGCGAGAGGTGCGAGGTGCGAGCAGGCAAACAGGCTGTCATCCTGAACGCAGGGAAGGATCCTTCCGCGCGGATCCGTCTCGGCACCGCGCAGCCGCGTGCCGGCGAGTCAGACCCTTCGCTAAGCCCAGGGTGACAAGCTTGAATCCGAGTCCCGAGTCCCGAGTCCCGAGTCCCGAGTCC
>JAGWPB010000094.1 GCA_028870665.1 Lysobacteraceae bacterium | reverse complement strand
CGGTACCGGCGTCGATCTCGACCGCGGCGCTGATCGCCTCGATCCGTGCCGCCGGTGCGCAGGAAGGTTCCATCGTCAACGTCGCCCCGCTGCGCCCGCCCGGTGTGCAGGCCTTGCTTGATCAGGTCAAGGCCGACGAGATCGCCGGCCACTGGCACCTCGCGGCGCAGGCGCTCGACCAGGCGCTCGCGCTCGATCCGCACGCCCCCGACGTCCTGCAGGACCGCGCTGAAGTCGCCGTCGCACTGGCACGGTGGGCGCAGGCCGAAACCCTCGCGCTGCGCTCGTGGGCGCTCGGCCCCAGGGTCGGTGCGCTGTGCGCGCGCAACTGGCAGACCGTGCTCGAAATGCGCCAGATTACCGGCACCGGCGCCGGCGCCGGCGCTGGCACGGGCGGCGGCGTGGCCCGGGCCCGCGCGGCACGAGACGCCTGCAGGGTCAGCGGGCCGCCGCAGATGTAGCGCACTCGCCGCGCCCGCCGCGCTCGGCGATACTGCCGCGATGACGCACGACGACAGCGCCGGGCTGCTGGGCCCCGAGGGACCGTTCGCGCGCGAGCTGCCGAACTTCGCGCCGCGCGCGGCGCAGCAGGCGATGGCGGCCGCGGTGGAGGAGGCGCTGGCCGAGCGCGGCACGCTGATCGCCGAGGCCGGCACCGGCACCGGCAAGACCTATGCCTATCTGGTGCCCGCGCTGCTGTCCGGGCGTCGGGTGATCGTGTCCACCGGCACCAAGACGCTGCAGGACCAGCTGTTCCATCGCGACCTGCCGCGGGTGCGCGCCGTGCTGGGCTCGCGCGTGCGCGCGGCGCTGCTGAAAGGTCGCGCCAATTATCTGTGCCGGCATCGGCTGGAGCAGACCGTGCAGGACGGCCGCCTCGGCAGCCGCGAGCAGGTCGGCCAGCTGGCGGCGCTGCGCGACTGGGCCGCGCGCACGCTGCACGGCGATCGCGGCGAGGTCATCGCGATCCCCGAGGAGTCGCCGCTGTGGCCGCGCGTCACCTCGACCGCCGAGAACTGTCTCGGCAGTGCCTGCGCGCACTTCGACGATTGCTTCGTGGTCAAGGCACGGCGCGAGGCACAGGAGGCCGACGTGGTGGTGGTCAATCATCACCTGCTGCTGGCCGACCTGGCGCTGAAGCAGGAAGGTTTCGGCGATCTGCTGCCCGGCGCCGATGCGATCATCCTCGACGAGGCGCACCAGCTGCCCGAGCTGGCCGGCGAGTTCTTCTCGCAGCACGTCAGCATGCGCCAGCTGGGCGATCTGGCGCAGGACGCGCTGGCCGAGTGCGCCGGCGTCAGCGGCGCGCTGTCGGCGCTGGTGGCGCCGGTCGAGGCGCTCGAGGACGCGCTGCGGCGCGCGCGGCTGGCGCTCGATGCGCTGCCCGAGCGCGGCACGCTGGCGCAGCTCGAGGACCGCGCCGACGTGCGTGCCGCGCTGGACGCCGTCGCCGGCGCGCTGGACGGGCTGGCCGGCACGCTGGCGCTGCAGGCCGAGCGCTCGCGCGGGCTGGCCGCGGCGCACGAGCGCGCCGACCTGCTCGACGAGCGCCTGGCGCGGCTGCGCGGCGGCGAGCAGGACCGCGAGGTGCGCTGGTACGAAAAGTCCGCGCGTGGCTTCGTGCTGCACGCCACCCCGCTCGACAGCGCGCCGGCGCTGCGCGCGCTGCGCGCCGCCACCCGCGCGGCGTGGGTGTTCACCTCGGCGACGCTGACCGTGGCCGGGCGCTTCGATCACTTCGCGCGCCAGCTTGGCCTCGACGATCCCGACACCCTGCTGCTGGACAGCCCGTTCGACTATGCCCGCCAGGCGCTGTGCTATCTGCCGGCGGCGCTGCCCGACCCCAACGATCCGGGCTATACCGACCGCATGCTGGAGGCGATCGTGCCGGTGCTGGCCGCCTCGCGCGGGCGCGCCTTCCTGCTGTTCACCTCGCACCGCGCGCTCAGGCAGGCCGCGGCCTGGCTGCCGTCACGGCTGGCGTACCCGCTGTTCGTGCAGGGCACCGCGCCGCGCCATCAGCTGCTGCAGGACTTTCGCGCCAGCGGCCACGGCGTGCTGCTGGGCGCGGCCAGCTTCTGGGAGGGCGTGGACGTGGCCGGCGACGCGCTCAGCGTGGTCGTGATCGACCGCCTGCCATTCGCCGCGCCCGACGATCCGGTACTGGACGCGCGCCTCGACGCGCTGCGTCGCGAGGGTTCCAATCCGTTCATGGCCTGGCAGGTGCCCAACGCGGTGATCGCGCTCAAGCAGGGCGCCGGCCGGCTGATCCGCGACCTCGGCGACCGCGGCGTGCTGATGCTGTGCGATCCGCGCCTGACCGCGAAACCCTACGGGCGGATCTTCCTCGCCAGTCTGCCGCCGATGCCGCGCAGTCGCGAGCTGGCCGACGTGCAGACGTTTTTCGCCGACCGCGTGCAAGACCCCGCCGCCGGCGTCGCGGCGCCGCGCGGGGCGTAGCGGCAAGTCCCGGATTTGCGGCCGGCGTCCTTCATCCGGCTCACGCGTGTGCTCAGCTTGTCGTAACCGGGATGCAGCGCAGCGAAATCCGGGTACGTCAGTGGCGATCGCCGGTGGCGGCGGGAACCGGCGTCACGAACCGGTAGCCTCGCCGCTGCAGCGTGGTCAGCAAGCGGTCGAGCGCCGAGGCCGTGGTCGGACTGTCATGCATCAGGAGGATGTAACGGTTCTTCGTTTCGGTGAGGCTCCAGTGCAGAATCTCTCCTGGTTCGCGTTGCCAGCTGTCCTGGCTGTTGGCATCCCACAGAACCTGTGCCATGCCAGCCGATTGCACCACCTTTTCGATGACGGCAGATGATTGTCCAAAAGGCGGTCGGAAAAACTGTGGCCGGTGGCCGGTAATTTGCGAAATCCGTGCACTGCAGTCCGCGATCTGGTGCTGCAATGCAGAGGGGTTCAGGCGGCGCAAGAAGGGGTGGTCGACCGTGTGGTTGCCAATGACATCTCCCGCCTGCTCGATTTCTCGCAAAACATGCTCTCGACTCGCGTCGAGATGATCGCAAATGACGAAAAAGATCGCGTGCGCACCATGGCGATGCAAAATCCGCAGGATGCGTTCATCCACACCCTGGCCCCAGGGGCCATCATCAAAGCTCAAAACGACGTAGCGTCGATCGGCCAGCCAATCACTTGCCTGGCGCCAGAGCGGGTAGGACAGCGGATCGACACTGCCCTGATCCCGATTCAGTACGAAACGCGGCGGTGGCAGTCCACGACCGGACACCATCAGCAGCACGAGTGCGGTCATAGCCAGAATGACGACGATTCCCACTGGGCGCACCGGGATACGGATCGGCGTCAACAGCCATCGTTTGGGATTCGTCATGCGATGATTTTCGTTTGTGACGGCCGCATGGCCACGCTGGATGGTACGCGCCGGATGCTGCACTTGCGTGCTTCAGAGTCATGCGCATGAAAAAGGGCCGCGCGAGGCGGCCCTTGGAGTTCACCCGATACTGACGTGATCAGCTGCGGCAGGACGAGGGCAGGTATTTTTGCGCCATGGTTCCGCCGGCTTTGCAGGTCCACTTGATCGTGCCGGAGCCGGCGCCGGTGATCGGCGAAAGCAGCAGCGTCGCGCCAGTACCAATCGCGGTATTCGCCTTCGGGCCGCCGTAGGTCACCACGATGCCGGTCGTGCCGACATCCAGCTTGCTCACATAGCTACCCGTGATGCTGGTATCGGTTGCAAGGCCAGCGGAAGAATTCGCCGGCGGCAGATAGCCTTTGTTGCTGTAGAACTCGGCCACCGCGGTCTTGGCACCGTCGGCCAGCGACAGACCTTCCGTCACCTGCGAACGGACCACGTAGTCCTGGTAGGCCGGGATCGCGATCGCGGCCAGGATCGCGATGATCGCAACCACGATCATCAATTCGATCAGGGTAAAGCCCTTCTGCATGTTCATGGTGTTTCCTCGCCTTTGGTTAGCTAACCGTATGGGAACGCCCGAGCCCGCAAGTCCCAGGACCCTCCTAGGCAGGTCCTTATCCCCCGGCACTCCGCCGGCGGACGACCCGAAGCTCATCACGATGCATGCAACCCCGATGCCATGCAGACGCCCCGGCGCGATCGACCCCTGCGCAGGGGCCTGAAGTGTGCCGCAGCGCACGAAGGGTTGGCAACCGCGGAGCGCCGTGTCGTGCCGTCATCGCCGAGCTTGCGGCGGCGTAAACAAAACCCCTGCCGCGGCGCGGCAGGGGCTGACACATCGCGTCACATTGGGGTCAGCGGCAGGCCGAGGGCAGGTACTTGCCGGGCATGGTGCTCTTGCAGGCCCACTTCACGCTGCCGCCGCTGCTGGTGATCGGCGAGAGCTGCAGTGTGGTGGAGCTGGTCAGGGCGCTGTTGGCCTTGGGTCCGCCGTAGCTGGCCGTGATCACGCCGCCGGTGACGTTGACCTTCGAGACATAGCTGCCGGTGATCGAGGTGTCCGTGGCCAGCCCCGCCGACGCGTTGTTGGGCGGCAGGCGTCCGGTATTGGAGATGAAATCCCAGACCGCGGTCTTGGCGCCATCGCCCAGCACCATGCCTTCGCTGACCTGCGAGCGGATCACGTAGTCCTGGTAGGCCGGTATGGCGATGGCGGCGAGGATGGCGATGATCGCGACCACGATCATCAGCTCGATCAGGGTGAAACCGGCGTTGCGGTGGTGGCGCATGGTGGATACCCCCGGTGGATGGGAATGTCACAGCATGTTTCGTACCAACCGCGCGGGGGAGCGGGTGAGGGCGGTCACGGGCGGAGATTGCGGGGGAGGGGGGCGACCGCGGCCATCGCCGGCGCGGCGCCGCGCCCTCGCCCGGTTGCCGTGCGCAGACCCTGCATCCCCGGCAAGCCCGCCGCTTGAGTCGAACATCGCGCCGGGACCGGCGCGGCGCCGCGACGCATCGCGCGCCGGCGGCGGCTCAGGACGGCAGCCGGCGGATGCGCGCGCCCAGCGAGGACAGCTTTTCCTCGATGCACTCGTAGCCGCGGTCGATGTGGTAGATGCGATCGACCGTGGTGTCGCCGTCGGCGACCAGGCCGGCCAGCACCAGTGACGCCGAGGCGCGCAGGTCGGTGGCCATGATCGGCGCGCCGCTCATCTGGCGCACGCCCTGGATGATCGCGGCGTTGCCCTCGAGGCGGATGTCGGCGCCCAGGCGCTGCAGTTCCTGCACGTGCATGAAGCGGTTTTCGAACACCGTCTCGGTGATCACGCCGACCCCTTCGGCGACGCAGTTGAGCGCGGTGAACTGCGCCTGCATGTCGGTTGGGAACGAGGGGTAGGGCGCGGTGGTGATGTTGACCGCGCGCGGGCGGCGGCCGTGCATGTCGAGGCGGATCCAGTCGTCGCCGGTGCTGATCTCGGCGCCGGCGTCCTCGAGCTTGGTCAGCACCGAGTGCAGGGTGTCGGGACGCGCGCGCTTGGTGTGCACCTGGCCGCCGGTGATCGCCGCGGCGATCAGGAAGGTGCCGGTCTCGATGCGGTCGGGCAGCACGTCGTAGTGGGTGCCGTCGAGGCGGTCGACGCCCTCGATGACGATGGTCGCGCTGCCGGCGCCCTCGATGCGGGCGCCCATGGCGTTGAGGCAGCAGGCCAGGTCGACGACCTCGGGTTCCTGCGCGGCGTTCTCGATGATCGTGGTGCCACGCGCCAGCACCGCCGCCATCATGATGTTCTCGGTGCCGGTGACGGTGACCATGTCCATGACGATGCGCGCGCCGCGCAGGCGATCGGCGCGTGCCTTGATGTAGCCGTTCTCGACGCGCACCTCGGCGCCCAGCGCCTCGAGGCCGCGGATGTGCTGGTCCACCGGGCGCGAGCCGATCGCGCAACCGCCCGGCAGCGAGACGTCGGCCTGGCCGAAGCGCGCCACCAGCGGCCCCAGCACCAGGATCGAGGCGCGCATGGTCTTGACCAGATCGTAGGGCGCGAAATAGTTGTCGGCGCCGCGCGGATCGACGTGGATGTGCATGCGCTCATCCACCACCAGCTGCACGCCCATCTGGCCGAGCAGCTCCATGGTGGTGGTGACGTCGTGCAGGTGCGGCACGTTGCCGATGGTGACCGGGCCGTCGGCCAGCAGGGTCGCGGCGAGGATCGGCAGCACCGCGTTCTTGGCGCCGGAGATCCAGACGTCGCCGTGCAGGGGTTGACCACCCGAAATGACGATCTTGGCCATCGAATCAGCGCTCCGATCCGTCCATGGTGGGATGTCCCGGCCCGTGCATCCGTGCACGGGCGCTCGCCGGGCCGAGCCTCCTGAGGTCGGCTCGGCAAGTCCCGGCTTGCCCACCCGATATGACGATCTTGGCCATCGAATCAGCGCTCCG
>JAGWPB010000032.1 GCA_028870665.1 Lysobacteraceae bacterium | reverse complement strand
AGTCAGCGTCGAGCGCCGCCGTGTCCGGGCTTCCTGTGCTGATGGCGGACAACGATGATGCGAATGCCTGTTGCAAGGCTTCGGTACACGACCGAGTACGGAAAGACTCTCAGCGGAAAGACGCGTCGGCCCTTCGTGGTGAGTGTGCCCAAGCCCGGATGACTGACCAGGAGATTGGCGACTCGCTCGAACTCGTCGAGGAAGCGCTCGGCAACGAGCATGCCGACCTGCTCTGCATAGAAATCCATGGCGTCGGCGATATCCTGCTCGGCGTCAGGGTGCAGCGAATACCTCACCGAGCAAGCCTTGACCGCAGCCGCTGCATGGCCTCCTGCGCGGAGACTTCGGTTGCGCAATCCGATTCCAGAGCAGCTTCCCTGCGATCCGCTTCCAACTCCCAGGCTGCTTCGACTTCGGGGTCGGCATCGAGGCTCGCGATGAGTCGCCCAAGCAGGTGCGAGCGATCTGCCGGGGGAAGTTTCAGTGCTTCAGCTTCCAGGACTTCGAGCTTGGTGCTCATGGGGTTCTCCGACGCCACTGCGTTGAACGTTGGTAGCTTGCCACAACCCGCAGCGTACCCTGGCGCGGGCAGAACGATCCCGGGCCATGTTCCGTTTGAATGGCTCGAGTTGCTGGCTTGCTATGTCCTGGCGATTGACCCGACTGCGCGCAGGGTCTCCATCAGCAGCGTTTCACTGGACCGCGCGCGCGCCTCGCTGGCTTCGGCCTTCGCTTCGCTCTCCAGCACCCGCGCCTCGCTTCCCTGCGCGCGCAGCGCGAACAGCGCGGCGCCGACCTCATGCGCGACATGGAACAGCAGTTCACGCTCGTCCGCGGCGTAGTGCTCGCCGGGGCGCTGGCCCACGATGAGCGCGCCGAGCAGGCTGCCGCGCAGCATCAGCGGAAAGGCATAGCCGTCCGCGCCCAGCGCGCTCGGCGTGGCGTGCAGGTCCAGTGCGGCATTGCGCGCTCGCAGGCCGACGAAGGCGAGATCGTCGACAGCGACCTGCGCCGGCAAGGCCGGCTCACCCTGCTGGCGGATGCAGACGTAAGCCTCGGCCGTGCGCTCGTACAACGCGACCCGCGGTGCGCCGACATGGCGGGCGATCTGGTCGACGGTCAGCTCGAACAGGTTCTCGGGCTGGGTGATGTAGGCGCAGTCCTCGGCAAAGCGGCGCAGCGCGGCCTCGGCGCGGTACTGGCGACGGAAGAAAAACCGCTCGACCACGGCATCGATGCGTCGGTGCACGGTGCTCAGCGCGGCGCCCAGCGCCAGCGGCACGGCGAACTCCAGTGCCAGGCTGGCACCGTGGCCCAGCGCGCTGCGCTCGATCAGGCTCTCGAACAGGGCGAACAGGCCCAGCACCAGGCTGGTGGTCGCCGCGTACACCAGGGCGCGGTTGAGGACGAACGAGACGTCCACCACGCGATGGCGCAGCACCGCATACAGGAAGCCGCTCAATGAGAGCACAAGCGCAGAGTTCGTCACAACGGAAGAAACCTGGGATCCCAGTACGGCCGTATTGTTCAAAAATATGTTGACCACAAATATCACGCCGCTCCACAGCGCCCAGCGCAGACGTAGCCGCATTGCGCCAATCGCGTAGCCATAGCTCTTGATCAGCAGGGCCAGCGGGACGAGGTAACTCGCACTAAAGACCACGCCATATTGAGGCCGCAACAGTTCCGCCCAGCCGGTGGCGACGAAGAGGCCGGGGCCGCCGAGACGCGTGACCGCCCCCGCAGCGAGCAGCAGCAGAAAGCTGCCGCGCCACAGCCATTGTGCCCGCGGTGTGAGCGACGGACCCAGCATGGATTCGATCATGATGTAAAAACCGCAGCGCGCGATCAAATAAAGGACATTGGCCCCCAGCCAAGCGCTGAGTCCCAACAGTCCACTCAGTTGGGCATGCTGGAATGCGAGACCCACCAAGAAGGCGATGGCCCACAGAGCCATGCCTGCGGCGGCCCGATCGCGGCCGCGCCACAATACGAGCAGGGCGATCACACCGAGCAACAAAATAAAACTGAGGGTTGTCCACTCAAACCACCACGCGTTGCTGATCGTGCCGAGATCCACCGTGGTGACGGATACCGTGACGGGGACGGCTTCCCGATGGATCACAAATTCATAGGATTGTCCCAAGGGGAAACTGTAATTGCTGAGGTGCATGATGCTGACCGCGATACGCGCCGAGCGCGATAACGCCGCCAGATCAAGTCGGTCACCGACCCGCAGCGCCTGCGGCAGCGGAATGTTCGCAACCGGTTCGACCACGGCGGTATGCGCATTCTCGACACTGACATCAAATGGCAAACCCGCAGGCCTGAATGCCATGAGGCTGGTATAGGCGCCGGCGAAAATGATGGCGGCCGTAAGCAGACTCAACAGCCCGTAGCGACGATGCATGGCCATCCCCTGTCAGTACGCGGTCGAAGCGCGCGCGAAACATACACCGAGGCCTGCTCCGACATCGCGGGGTGCTGGCGTTCGTTGAAATCGGACACCCACACTCGTTGCAAATCGTGCTGCAGTACCCTGCCGATCAACGCTCGCCCTCGCCCGTCCGGCGCCATGGAACCGTATCGTCATCGGGCTGTCGTACTCTCGCACTTTCATCTGAGCAACCGACCTCATGCACCGACCCGCCCCGCTGTGGCTCGCCCTGTTCGTCACGCTGGCCGCGGCGCCGTCCGCGCCGGCCGCCACGCGGGCCTACGCCGGCGACGGCAGACCTCGGACCATCGACACCGCGCCGGGACCGGGCGTCGCGCCCTACGTCGTGCCGACGCGCGTCGAGCCGCATCTCTCCACCGCGCAGCGTCTCGCGCTGCTGCGTGCGCACATCAAGTACGTGTTCGTGATCTACCAGGAGAACCGCAGCTTCGATTCCTACTTCGGCACCTGGCCGGGCGCCGACGGCATCTACTCGCAGCCGCCGGCACGCACGCCGGGCTTCGTGCAGCCGCTGCAGTTGCCGGACGGGCGCTGGACCACGATCTCGCCGTTTCGCATCGGCCCAGCCGAGCATGCCGCCGACAGCGACGACATCGACCACTCGCATCCGCTGATGCTGCGCAAGTTGCACGTGGTCGGCGGCGTGCCGCGCATGGACCGCTTCGCGCTGACCGAGGAGCGCAAGTATTCGCCGCAGGGCGCGCCCAGCCTCCGCGCCCTGCAATTCGGCGAGCTGGCGATGGCGCACGAGGACTGCGACACGGTGCCGATCCTGTGGCACTACGCCGACCGTTTCGCGCTGTTCGATCACGTGTTCCAGACCGTCGCCGGGCCGTCCACGCCCGGCAATCTCAGCATCATCGCCGCGCAGACCGGCGTGACGCAGTGGGCGCGGCATCCCGATGAGGCCTTCACCGGCGACGGTGCCAAGGGGCCGGGCGTGCCGGTGGTCGACGATGCCGATCCGCTCTGGGGTTCGCCCTACGACCCGAATCCGGCGGCACAGCGCATGCCGTACAACCCGCACGACACCGCCAAGACCGCCGCGCATCGCGATGCCGTGCAGCACAACCTCACCTTCGCCACGCTGCCGCTGACGCTGCAGGGCGGCGACCTCGATGCCACCGTGCAAAAGGACACACGCCCGGAAACCGACCTCGCCGACCTGCGCGGCGACGTGCGTGCGATCAGCGTGCGCGGCCAGCGCACGGTGGACTGGCGCTGGTATCAGGCGGGCTACGGCGCGCCGACGCCCGCCGGCGCCGACCCCGAGGATGCCGAAGGACAGCATGCCTCCTATGTCACCCACCACAACGGCCCGCAGTACTTCGGTTACATCGCCAACAATCCGGCGCTGCGCGCGCATCTGGCGGACCTGTCGCGGTTCTTCGGCGACCTGCGCGACGGCCGCCTGCCCGCCGCCGGCGGTGTGTTCTACATCAAGGGCGGCTACCGCAACGACTTCGGACTGAAGCCCGCCGACCCCGATCCGCGCGTGCAGGCGCGCTTTCTCGGCGACGACGATCACCCGCAGTATTCCGACGCGCAGATCAGCGAGATCCTGGTCGCGCGCGCGATCAATGCGATTGCCGCCAGCCGGTACTGGAGCGACAGCGCGATCATCGTCACCTGGGACGACAGCGAGGGCGACTATGACCATGTGCCGCCGCCGCAGCGCAACCGCGGTCCCGACGGCAAGTGGCTGGGCAACGGCCCGCGCGTGCCGCTGCTGCTGATCTCGCCGTATGCCCGCGTGCACGCGGTGATCCACGCGCCGGGCAATACCGCCTCGGTGGTCAAGTTCGTCGATCGCGTGTTCGACCTGCCGCCGCTGGCCACGCTGCCGGACGAGCTCGAGGGCCGCAAGCTGGGCGAACTGCATTTCCATCTGCACGGACTGGGGCCGGAAGACGCACTGACGCCCGATGTGACCGACCTGCTGGGTGCTTTCGACACCGCGCGCCTCGCCGGCCGCGCCGCACCGCTGCCGGCGTCCTACGCCGAGGTGCCGCAGGCCTGGACCGAGCAGTTGCCCGGCGCGCTGGGGCTGGACTGCAAGGCGCTGGGCATCGTGCCGGTCGATCGCCAGCTCGGCATCCGGACCACGCTGCCGCCGCAGTTCAATCCGCGGCCCAAGACCACGCCGACACCGGTCTCCGCGGCGCCACGCTAAGCTGTCCGCACTCGATCCAGGGCGTCTCGCCATGAGCACCGAACTGACGTTCTTCCACGCTCCGCAGACGCGCTCGACCGGCGTGCGCATCCTGCTCGAGGAACTGGGCGCGCCCTATCGGCTGCACCTGCTCGACCTCAAGGCCGGCGAGCAGCGCCAGCCCGCCTACCTCGCCATCAATCCGATGGGCAAGGTACCGGCGCTGAAGGATGGCGACGCGCTGATCACCGAGCAGGTGGCGATCTACATCTACCTCGCCGACCGCTTTCCGCAGGCGGGTCTCGCGCCGGCCATCGGCGATCCGCTGCGCGGGCCGTGGCTGCGCTGGATCGCCTACTACGGCTCCTGCTTCGAGCCGGCGCTGATGGATCGCGCGCAAAAACACGAACCGGCGTCGCGTTCCAGTTCACCCTACGGCGACTACGACACCATGCTGAAGACGCTGACCGACCAGCTGGCGCGCGGGCCGTGGCTGCTGGGCGAGCGCTACACCTCGGTCGACGTGCTGTGGGGCACCGCGCTGGATTGGACCACGCAGTTCAAGCTGGTGCCCGAGCTGCCGCTGATCCGCGCCTACGCCGACCGCGTCGGCGCGCGCCCGGCGGTGCAGCGAGCGCGCGCCGCGGACGCCGCGCTGGTGGCGGCGCAGGGCTAGGGCCATCGCTGCGCAAGCCCGCACTGCGCGATGACCCCGATCCGGGCGGGTGGACGGGCGATCGGCAGCGTCAGTTGCCGCCCTCAGAAACCGTACTGCAGGAATCCGCCATCCACCGGCAGCACCGCGCCGGTGATGTAGCCGGCCGCCGACAGGCACAGGAAGGCCACCGCCGCCGCCACCTCGTCGGGCTCGCCGATGCGCCGCATCGGCGTGCGGTCGAGCACCTCCTCGAGGTAGTCGGGATCGGCCAGCGCCGGCTCGGTGCGGCGGGTGCGGATGTACCAGGGCGCGACCGCGTTGACGCGGATGCCGTCCACCGCCCACTCGCAGGCGAGGTTGCGGGTCAGCTGATGCAGCGCGGCCTTGCCGAGTCCGTAGGGCGCTCCGGTGCGCACGTGCGTGGCGCCGGACACCGAACCGATGTTGACGATCGCCGCCGCACCATGCTCGCGCAGCGACGGATAAGCCAGCCGGCACAGCGCGAAGGCGCTGACCAGGTTGGCCTCGAGCAGGTCGCGCAGCTCGTCCTCGGCGTACTCCATGGTCGCCTTGCTGACGTTGGCGCCGACGTTGTTGACCAGCAGCGACAGCGGCGCGTCGAGATCGGCAATCCAGTCGAACAGCTCCAGGCGTGCCTCGTGCTGCGCCAGGTCGGCGGCGAATGCACGCGGCGGGCGCGCCGGAAACTCCTCCGCCAGCTCGGCGCGCGCGTGCTCGAGGTGCGCCTCGTCGCGCGCCACCATCAGCACCTCGGCGCCGAGTGCGGCCAGCTCGCGCGCGCAGGCATAGCCGATGCCGCGGCTGGCGCCGGTGACCAGCGCGGTGCGCCCGTCCAGACGCCAGCGTGCGGTGTGTTGATCCATCGCGCCACCTCCGCGAACGAGTGTAACCGAGGCTTGCCGACGCGACGGCACGGCGCCAGACTCGGCGCGGAGGTGACGCCCGATGCGCATGCCCGTTTCCGCCCTTGCCGCGCTCGCCGCTCTGGCCGTGGCCGGCTGCTCGCACCCGGCGCAGACCACCGCGGCGACGCCTGCCGCCGCGGCCTCGACCGCGCACGTCGCCACGCCGTGGGACGGAGATCTGAAGGCACTGGCGCGCGCCAGGTCGGTGCAGAGCGTGATCGACCGCCAGGCCGCGCAACAGCGCCGGCAGATCGATGCCGAGTCGCACTGACCGCCGCCGCTGTCGGCACGCCGAGGCGGTTTGCTAGCATCGACGTTCCGCGCGCGCGCCGCGCGCCTGTCTGCGAGCACCGTCATGGATGCCCTGATGCCCCTGCGCCGCGGCCGCAAGACCGTCGCCA
Organism: Lysobacteraceae bacterium; assembly: GCA_028870665.1. GTDB lineage: Bacteria > Pseudomonadota > Gammaproteobacteria > Xanthomonadales > Rhodanobacteraceae > Metallibacterium. The sequence continues at coordinate 27,133 of JAGWPB010000032.1, read as the reverse complement.
TCGAGAGCGTCGATCGCGCCGCTCTGGGCGCCTGCCGCAAGCGTCTCGGCGCGCGCGCCGCGCGCTGGCTGCAGGCGACCGGATTCACCGCCACCGCCGGCGAGGTCGCCCTGCTGCCGGCCGCCGACGGCACGCTGCAGCGGGTCCTGGCCGGCGTCGATCGCGGCGAGCCGCTATGGGCACTGGGCGATCTGGCCGCGACGCTGCCGCCGGGCGCTTACGCACTGGCCGCCGAGGGCGTACTGGCGGATACGCGCCTGGCCGCGCTCGGGTTCGCGCTCGGCGCCTACCGCTACACCCGCTACAAGGCCGCGCGGCGTGCGCCGGCACGGCTGGCCGTGGACGCGACGCTGCAAGCCGAGCTGGCACCGCTGCTGGAAGCGACGACGCGGGTGCGCGATCTGGTCAACACGCCGACCGAAGACCTGGGTCCGGAGCAGCTGGCCGACGCCGTGCGCGCACTCGCGCGGTCGCACGCGGCGACGGTGCGCGAATGGGTCGGCGCGGCGCTGATCGAGGCCGGCTTTCCGGCGATCCACGCCGTCGGCCGCGCCAGTCATCGCGCACCGCGGCTGATCGAATTGCACTGGGGCGACCGCGCGCACCCGCGGCTGGTACTGGTCGGCAAGGGCGTGTGCTTCGACACCGGCGGACTCGACCTCAAGACCGGCGACGGCATGCGCTGGATGAAAAAGGACATGGGCGGCGCCGCACACGCGCTGGCGCTGGCCGGCTGGGTGATGCGCGCAAGCCTGCCGGTCAGCCTGACCCTGCTGATTCCGGCGGTGGAAAACGCCATCGCCGCCGATGCCTATCGGCCCGGCGAGGTGATCCGCACCCGCAGCGGGCTCAGCGTCGAGATCGACAACACCGACGCCGAGGGCCGCGTGATCCTGGGCGACGCGCTGGCCTACGCCGGCGAGCAGCAACCCGACCTGATCATCGACTTCGCCACCCTGACCGGCGCCGCGCGCGTGGCGCTGGGGCCGGACCTGCCGGCGCTGTTCGCCAACCGCGACGCACTGGCGGACGCGGCCCTGGCGGCGGCGCGCAGCGAGCACGATCCGCTGTGGCGGCTGCCGCTGTGGCGACCGTACCGGCGCCTGCTCGATTCGCACATCGCCGATTTCGCCAACAGCGGCGCCTCGCGCCACGCCGGCGCGATCACCGCCGCGCTGTATCTCGAACGCTTCGTGCCGGCGCAGACGCCGTGGCTGCACCTGGACACCTACGCCTGGAACGACACGGACCGACCGGGCCGGCCCCGGGGCGGCGAGGCGCTGGGCCTGCGCGCGATGTTTGCCCTGCTGGCGCAGCGCTATCGCGGCTGAGCGACGGCACGGCCGCTGGATTGTCCGCGGAAGCGGAAAGGGGGAAGGCAAGACGCCAAGGGAGCCGGGGACCCAGTTGCGTGGCGAGGCGACGCCTTCAGCCTTGCCCGACTTCCGGCTCGCGCGGCCGTCGCTGCGCGTGGCCCGCGCAGCCGCTCGCGGCGCACGCCCTCAATGCGCCACCAGCATCGGCAGCGTGCTGTCGCGAAACAACGCGCGGGTGGTGCCGCCGAGCACCATCTCGGTGATGCGCGAATGGCCCCAGGCCCCCAGCACGATCAGGTCCGCGCCGAGGCGGGCCGCGGCCTCCAGCAAGGCCGGGCCGGTCGCCCCTTGCGGCTGAAACGGCTCGATGCGTACATGCAATCGATGGCGTTCGCACCAGTCCGGCAGCGCCAGCGGCGGCAGCCAGGCCAGGCCCTCGGGATGCTGCTCGCGGCTGCCGTCGAGAAGAGTGATGTGCGCGGCCTGCGCCAGCAGCGGCAGCGCGCCGCGCAGCGCCCGCTGCGCTTCGCGGCTGCCGTTCCAGGCCACCAGCACGTTGCGGCCGGTCTCGGCCACGGCGGTCTGCGCCGGCACCACCAGGACCGGGATGCCGGCAGCGAATACCGTGCGCGAGGTGGCGCCGAAGCCCAGCGGCGCATCCTCGGCTTCGGCCGGCCGCTCCATCACCAGCAGATCGGCCGCCGCCGCGCCCAGGCAGAGCACCTGGGCGAGATCGCCCTCGCCCACGCGCCAGTTGCCGGCAAGACCTCGCGCATCCAGCTCGGCGCGCCACCATGGCGCCTGCGCCTCGGCGTCGCGACGGCGCTGCTCGGACTCCATCACCTGCAGGGTGACCGCCTCGGGCACGCTGAATGCCGCCGCCGGCAACGGCACGACATGCAGGCCCTCGATGTGCGCTTGCAAACGCGCGGCCAGTTGCAGGGCCAGGCGCACGCCGGGCGTGGACTGGCCGGGATGACGGACGTGAACCGCGAGATCGGGGGCGCGCATGATCGGGCTCCGTGACCGGTAGGGCGCCAGCTTACCCGGCCCGACGAAGCGCCGATAAAACAGGCCCGCCGGGGTGGGCGGCGGGCCTGGCAAGGCCGGGGACGGGCGCAGGGAGGGGGATCGGCCCGCGATCGGCGTGTGTATCATCGGCCGCCCCCATGCAGGCGGCGTGCATGCGCGGTGAATGCGCTTTTCACGCCGGATTTCTGCGACGTTCAGCCGCGGCTGTCAGCATCGTGTGTCGTGTCCTTCCAGGAGTCGTGATCATGCGCAAGACCCGGACCCTGATGTTGCCTTTCTGCCTGCTCGCCCTCGCGGCGATCCCACCGGCCGCGCACGCCGGCGGCGAGGTCTCCTGCGACATGCGCTACTCGCTCGCCGGCTGGTCGATCTTCTACCAGACCGCCAAGGGCCAGGGCGAGATCACCTGCTCCAACGGCCAGAGCATGCACGTCGAATTGCGCACCAAGGGCGGCGGCCTGACCATCGGCAAGTCCGAGATCAAGGATGGCCGCGGGCACTTCACCGGCGTGCGCGACATCCGCGACGTGCTGGGCAGCTACGCCACCGCGCAGGTGCATGCCGGCGTGGTCAAGTCGAGTTCGGCGCAGGTGCTGACCAAGGGCAACGTGGCGCTGGCGCTGGCCGGCGTCGGCGACGGCTGGGATCTCGGCATCGCCTTCGGCAAGTTCGAGATCCTGGCGCACTGACGTGGCCGCCGCGGGCGCGCACGTCGTCCACCGCGGCGGCTGCCACTGCGGCGCGGTCCGCTTCGAGGTCGAGGCGCCGGCATGGCCGACGGTGCTCGAGTGCAACTGCTCGATCTGCCGCATGACCGGCTTTCTGCATCTGATCGTGCCGGCCGCGCGCTTCCGCCTGCTGGCCGGCGGCGATGCGCTCGGCGAATACCGCTTCAATACCGGAACCGCCCGCCACCTGTTCTGCCGCCGCTGCGGCGTGAAGTCGTTCTACGTGCCGCGCTCGCATCCCGACGGCTACGACGTCAACCTGCGCTGCCTCGACGCAGCGACGCTTTCGGGCTGGAACATCGAGGCCTTCGACGACGGCGACCGCGAAGCCGCCACCGCGGCATGGGCCCATCTGGCACGTTGAAGGGGTCGTGTCCGGCGCGGCCTGTTCGTAAGGCGACACTCGCGGCGAGCTCTGCTAGCGTCCGGACCGTCGATTGCAGATGGCAACCGCGATGCACGCCGCTCCATTGCCCGCCGCGCCCGCTCTCGGTCGCGGCGACGAACTCGCCGCCAGCCTGATCCACGGTCTCGGCATCGCGCTGAGCCTCGCCGGGCTGGCAACCCTGACCGTGATCACGGCGCACAGCGGGCCGCCGCGCGCGGTGATCGCGGCAAGCGTGTTCGGCGTCTCGCTGGTGCTGCTGTACACCGCGTCCACCCTCTACCACTCGATCCATCGGCCGGGCGCCCGGCGCGCGCTGCGCCGCTTCGACCACATCGCGATCTACCTGCTGATCGCCGGAACCTACACGCCGTTCACCCTGCTGGCACTGCACGGCGGCTGGCGCTGGGGGCTGTTCACGGCGATCTGGGCTTTGGCCGCGACCGGGATCGCGCTGGAATTCACTTCGCTGGGACGCCGGCGCTGGCTGGCCGCGCTGGTCTACGTCGGCATGGGCTGGATCGGCCTGCTGGCCTTCGGTCCGCTGCACGCCGTGCTGGCCGGCGGCGGCGTGGCTCTGGTCCTGGCAGGCGGCCTCGCCTACACGCTGGGCGTGCCGTTCTATCTGTGGCGACGCCTGCCCTACCACCACACACTCTGGCACCTGTTCGTGCTGGCCGGCAGCACGCTGCACTTTCTCGCCGTGCTGCTGTACGTGCTGCCGCTGGCCGTGCCCGGCGCGGCGTGAGTGCCGCGGCGGGCCGCCCCCGCGGCAGGCCGCCTCCCAAGCAACCCCTTCGATGGCCGCCCTCTTGCCGCCGGCCGCAGGTGCCGGCTGCGCGGCGGCACCCGCGGCGGCGCCAGTACCCGGATCCTGTCGCCACGCCGAGCATGGCGAAGGGTCCGCGCAGCCCGATGCTTCGCCACGCCCGGCACGACCGGCGCGACCCAAGGGAATCCCTTTCGGGACGACTGCTGGAAGCCCCGCGGAGAGCCCTCGCTCCCGCGGGATGGCGGTGACATGCAGGTACCGCAGGCGAATGCCATTCAAAACGAGTGGCTTGCTGCGCGCCGCATGCCCCAGAAATCGCCCGCGCAGCGATACCTCAGGTACCCGCGGGCGCCCGGTACTTCGGGATGAACTCGGTCGCCACCGCCTGCCCCAGCTGCGCCGGCGGCAGCAGGCCCTGGTCGACCACGAAGTCATTGAAGGCCTTGCGGTCAAAGCGCGTGCCGAGCGCGATCTCGGTATCGGCGCGCAACTGCAGCAGGCGCGTGTAACCGTAGAAGTACGCCGTCGCCTGCCCCGGCGCGCGGAAGGTGTAGCGATCGATCTCCTGCCGCGCCATCGGTTCGGACAGCATCACGTCGCGGACCAGGATGTCATGCGCGCGCGCGCGCGTGATCAGGCCCAGATTGAGCATCGGATCGAGAAACGCGCGCGCCGCGCGCAGCAGCCGGAACTGCAGCGCGATCAGCTGCCCGGCCGGCGGCTCGTAAGGCACCATCTCGGCCTCGGCGTACAACGCCCAGCCCTCGACGTTGACGCTGTTGAAGGCAAACAGCGAGCGCGCCAGCGACACGCCGCGCTCGACCATCGCGGAAAACTGCAGCTCGTGACCGGGGCGGCCCTCGTGCGCGGCCAGCGTCCAGGCCGCGGCCCTGAAGGTGAAGTCGTCATACGCCTGGCTGCCGCCGCCGGAACCCTGCGGATTGCCCAGCGGCAGCACGAACTGGCCACGCTCGCCGGTGTTGCCGATCAGCGGCGGCGGATCCATGTGCGGTGCCGGCTGCGCGGCGCTCTCGGCCTCGGATGCCAGGCGCATGATCATCGGTCGTCGCGGCAGATCGACGATGCCCTGGCGGCGGATGATCGCCTCGATCCTGCCGATGACGTCGTGGTAGTAAGGCTCGATCGACGCCTTGTCGAGCTGCTGCTTTTTCAGCGCCGCGATCACTTCGCGATAGCCGCCGGCCTTGAGGCCCTGCTCGCGCGCCACTTCGGGCGCGATCATCTGCATCGCCGCGCGGGTTTCCATGTACTCCAGCTCGGCGCGATGGATCAGCGATTCGGGGCTGATGTCGACACCGACCTCGCGCAGGCGGAACGCGTACAGCGGCTCGGGCAGGCGGAAGTCGCCGCGCGCGCGCGGCAGCACCACGCGTCGTGCCCAGCTGTCGTAATCGGCGAGCTGCACCGCCAGCGCATCCAGCGCCGGACCGGCACCGGCGATGCCGTACCGGGTGCAGAGCTTGCGGATGCCGTCGACATAGCGTGGCGTGTTCGTCAGCGCCTGCTCGACCTCGGCGCGGTACGGCCCCAGCAAAGTCGGGTCGCCCGCGCGCGCCTCGAAGCGCGCCTCGGCCAGCTTGACGATCGGCGTGCAACCGGGCGCCATCCCGACGTAGCACTGCAGTCGCGCCAGCGCCGCCGCCCGTCGCGCCGGTGCGACCTCGTCCTGCAGCAGACCGAACTCGCCCTGGAACACCAGCTGGCCGACGTCGGTCCACGGCAACAGGTAGCGCTCGTCCAGCGTGCTGCTCTCGATCTGCCGCCGGGCCGCGTCGATCATGATCGCCAGGTCCTGGCGCACCCGCGGATCGCGCTCGCCGGCGAGACGCCCCTGCAGGCTCAGGCGCGCCTGCGCCAGCGCGGCGCGATAGCGCTGATCCAGCCCCGGCCGGAGATCGGCCACCTCGCGGTCATGGCCGGGCACGCCGATCTGCGAGGCGAACTCCGGATTGAAGCGCACCATCACGTCCAGCAGTACCTGTGCATCGGCATTGCTGGTGCGCACCCAGGCGGCGGTTGCGGGCGCCGCAGCCGCTGCGGGCGCGGCGGCCGGCGCCGGGATGGCCACGCCCAAGGCGCAACCCAGCATGAGTGTCAGGACGACTCGCTTGCGCATCGGTGTTCCCCCCCCTTGCGGACCCGGATCAGACTAGCGATCCACCGCCGCCGGGAAGCGTGCCGTTGGTAGGGGGCGGCGGCGCTCGCAACCCCCTCGATCGCGGCCGGCGGCGCGCGCGACCCGGTCCAGGACCGCTGCTCAGCGCGACCACCACGCGCCGGGGTAGTACACCCCCGGCTGCGGGCGTTCGCGGAACACCTCGCGACGAAAGCGGAACAACACCGCCGGACGGCCGCCGGTGGCGTGCCGGCGCTGCCCGGTCGCCTCGACCAGGCCGGCGTGCTCGACCAGACGACGGAAGTTCTGCATGTGCAGGCGGATGCCGGCCAGCGCCTCGATCACCCGCTGCAGCTGGGTCAGGGTGAACACCTCGGGCACCAGTTCGAACACCACCGGTCGATAGCGCAGCTTGCCGCGCAGGCGACCCAGTGCGGTGGCCAGCATGCGCCGATGGTCGAGGCCCATCGCCCGGCCGCTGGCGGGCGGCAGACCGCTGGCGGCATGCGCCGCTTCGGCGGCGAGTCCGGCCTCCCACAGCAGTTCGTAGCGTTCCAGGGTGCGCTCCGGATCCCACGGCGCGCCATCGAGACCGAAGGTCAGATCGACGCGCTCGCGCCGTCGCGGATCGTCGCCGGCCCAGGCGTGCAGTCGCGGCGTCAGCGCCTGCGCGATCGCGGTCGGGCGTCCGGCGCGCCAGTCCTCCCAGGGCAGGAACGCATACACGTCGCGCCAGTGGGCACCCGGCACCGGCGCCGCAGCCTGTTCCAGCACCAGCGCCAGATAAGCCACGCCGATCACCCGTGCCGCCTCCGCCGACCGTGCCTCGCGCGCGCGGTCGCCGAAGGTGTAGAGCTGCTCCACGTAGCCCAGCGCCAGCCCGCTGGCCGCCTCGACGCGATCGCGCAGGCCGCGCTCGAGGGTGGCGTCGCGCAGGGGGTCGAGCACGCCGCCGGGCAGGACATCGACACCGTCGCGCTCGGCGGTCAGCACACGCGGGGCCTCGGCGGTAACCGCCACGATCACCGCATCGAGGCTGATGGTCACACTCGCGTTCATGGCATCCGCAATCGGGCACCGCCGATGCCAGCCTAGCACTGGCGCCTGACACGCCGGGTATCCTTGCGCGATGGAAACCGCCGCCCCGCCCGCCCTCGACGCGGATTCGCCCTGGCGCCTGTGCGTGGCGCCGATGATGGATTGGACCGACCGCCACTGCCGCGCCTTCCATCGCGTGCTGGCCCCGCATGCGCGCCTGTATACCGAGATGGTGCACGCGCAGGCACTGCTGCACGGCGACCGCGCGCACCTGCTGGCGCACGACGCCAGCGAGCACCCGCTGGCCCTGCAGCTGGGCGGCAGCGATCCGCGCGAGCTGGCCGCAGCCGCCGCGATCGGTGCCGCGGCCGGCTGCGACGAGATCAACCTCAACATCGGCTGTCCGTCCGAGCGCGTGCAGGCCGGGCGCTTCGGAGCCTGCCTGATGCGTGAGCCGGCGCTGGTAGCCGACTGCGTGCGCGCGATGCGCGACGCGGTGGCGGTACCGGTCACGGTGAAATGCCGCATCGGCATCGACGAGCAGGACGCCTATGCGGATCTGCAGCGCTTCGCCAGGACACTGATGGACGCCGGTACCGGCACCCTGATCGTGCATGCACGCAAGGCTTGGCTGTCGGGCCTGTCGCCGAAGCAGAACCGCGAGGTGCCACCGCTCGATTACGCGCGGGTGCATCGGCTGAAACGCGAGCTTCCGGAGTTGGCGGTGGTGATCAACGGCGGCATCGTCAGCACCACAGCGGTACGCGAGCATCTGGCACGGGTCGACGGCGTGATGCTCGGCCGCGTCGCCTACCACGATCCCTGGGTGCTGGCGCAGACCGATGCGGCGCTGTGGCAGGCGACGCCGACGACGCGCGCCGACGCGCTGCGCGCGTTGCGGCCCTATGTCGAGACCGAACTGGCGCGCGGCACCGCGTTGCGGCACATGGCGCGCCACTGGCTGGGCCTGTATCAGGGTCGGCCCGGCGCGCGCAACTTCCGGCGTCTGCTTGGCGAGCAGGGGCGCGCTGCAGGCGCCGACTGGAGTCTGGTCGAACGCGCGCTGGCTGCGGTCGAGGTCGGCGCCGCCGTCGCCGCCTGAGGGTCCTGGCACGCCGGCGACGTGATCCGGTCCCGCCAGCACGCACGGTTTGCGCGGCGGGCTTGCGACCCGGTTCAGCGCGAATTCGGCGACGGCAGGCATGATCGCCTCCAGATCCGCGCGCCGCGCGGCTTCGGCTACCATCGCGCCATGCTGCGTCCGCTCCGCCTCGCCCTCGCCCTGCTGCTGGCCGCCGCGGTGACCACGGCCGCCGCCGAGGAGATCATCGCTGCGCCCGGCACCACCCTGGAGCAGGCGGTCGAACAGGTGCAGCGCGCCAGCGGCGGCAAGGTGCTCAAGGCCGACAGCGTCCGCATCGGCCGCTACGTGATCTATCGCGTCAAGATGCTGACCCCGGACGGCCACGTGCGCGTGGTCCAGGTGCGAACCGAATCCAAGGAGAAACGCTAGATGCGCATCCTGCTGGTGGAGGACGAGGCGCCGCTGCGCGAGACGCTGGCGGCGCGGCTGAAGCGTGACGGCTACGCGGTGGACTGCGCGGCCGACGGCGAGGAAGGTCTGTTCCAGGGCCGCGAGGTGCCGTTCGACCTGGCGATCATCGACCTCGGCCTGCCGCGGATGTCGGGCATGGAGCTGGTCAAGGCACTGCGCGAAGCCGGCCAGCGCTGCCCGATCCTGATCCTGACCGCGCGCTCGTCCTGGCAGGACAAGGTCGAGGCACTGAAGTTCGGCGCCGACGATTACCTGGTCAAGCCGTTTCACGTCGAGGAGCTGCTGGCGCGCATCAATGCCCTGGTGCGCCGCGCCAGCGGCTGGTCGAAGCCGCTGCTGGCCTGCGGCCCGATCCGCCTCGACACCACCGGGCAGCTGGTCACCGTCGAGGGCGCGCCGGTCGATCTGACCAGCTACGAGTACAAGGTCCTCGAGTATCTGATGCTGCACGCCGGCGAGCTGGTGTCCAAGGCCGACCTCACCGAGCACATCTATCAGCAGGACTTCGACCGCGACTCCAACGTGCTTGAGGTCTTCATCGGCCGCCTGCGCCGCAAGCTCGACCCCGAGGGTGCCCTGAAGCCGATCGAGACGGTGCGCGGACGCGGTTATCGCTTTGCGATTCCGCGCAGCGAGGGCGATGACGTCTGAGCGCCGTCCGCTGTCGCTGGTCGGCCGCTCGGCGCTGGCCTCGCTGCTGGCGCTGGTCGCCTTTCTCGGCGCCACCGGATTCGCCCTCGACCGTGCCTACACCGAAGGCACGCTGACGGCCGAGCGCAATCGCCTGCAGAGTTTCGTCTACGCCTACCTGGCGGGCTTCGACGTCAGTCGCTACGGCAGCAAGCTGCTGCCGCCCGATGCGCCGCCGCAGCCGGATTTCGCCCGCCCGGGATCGGGCCTGTACGCGGCGGTCAGCGACGCCAAGGGGCGCGCGTGGTCGTCGCCATCGGCTCAGGGACTGGATTTGCCGCTCGACCATGATCTCGATCCCGGCGTCACCCGCTTCGAGGGACCGCTGGTGACCGCCAGCGGCAAGGTGTTCATGCTCAGCCAGGGCGTGGCCTGGGACGTGCCGCACCACGATCCGCTGCGGCTGACGTTTCACGTCGCCGAGTCCACTGCCGGTTTCGACCGCCAGATCGCCGCCTACCGGCACACCCTGGCGCTGTGGCTGACCGGACTCGGCCTGGTGCTGCTGCTGCTGCAGCAATTGCTGATGCGCTGGAGCCTGTCACCGCTGCGCCGCGTCGCCATCGAGCTGGCGCTGGTCGAGCGCGGCCAGCGCGAGCGCCTCGACGACGACTACCCGCATGAGCTCATCCGGCTCACCCGCAACCTCAACCGCTTCGTCGAGAGCGAGCGCGAGCACCTGCAGCGCAACCGCAACACGCTGGCCGATCTCGCGCACAGCCTGAAGACGCCGCTGGCGGTGATCCGCTCGCGGCTCGATGCCGAAGCCGTGCCACCGACACTGACACGCGACGTGCTCGACCAGGTGCGGCGCATGGACGAGATCGTCGCCTACCAGCTGGCGCGCGCCGCGGCGCTTGGTCACGCCACCTTCGCCGCGCCGGTCGCGGTGGCGCCGCACGCCGAGGAACTGGTGCGCGGACTGGAGAAAGTCTATTCCGCCCGGCAGGTGCTGTGCGAGTTCGAGATTGAGCCGGCCGCGCGCTTCTACGGCGAGCCCGGCGATCTGCTCGAACTGCTGGGCAACCTCGCCGAAAACGCCTTCAAGTGGGCGCAGCATCGCGTGCTGGTCAGTGCGCGCGTGCTGCCCGGCAGCGGCGCGCGTCGCGACGGACTCGAGCTGGCAGTCGAGGATGACGGCCCCGGCATCCCCGAGGATCAGGTCGAGCGCCTGCTGCAGCGGGGCGTGCGCGGCGACGAACGCGTGCAGGGTCACGGCATCGGTCTCGCCATCGTGCAGGACCTGGTGCGCGCCTATCGAGCCGAACTGACGGTGGATCACTCGACCGAACTGGGTGGCGCGCGCTTCGTCGTGCGCTTCAAGCCGGGCTGAGCTGCGCGCCGCCCGCGCCCGGCGCCGGTCCGTAGTAGGCGGTCAGCAACGCGGCGACCTCCCGCTCCGCGCGCGCGAGCGGTGCCGGATCGGAGAAGTGCATCTCGCTGACCACCGCGAAGAATTCATCCGCGCCCTCGGCGGCGTAGGCGTCGATCGCGGTGCGCCGGCCGCGCTCGACGGCGCGCGCATGGCGGTCGTATGCCGCCTGGAACGCGTCGATCCACGTCCGCCGTGACAGCGTGCGCGGCAGTTCCGGCACGCCGTCGACCGCGCCGTCGAGCAGGTCGAGTTTGTGCGCGATCTCGTGCACGACCACGTTGAAGCCGTCCCAGGGCTGCGCGAGATCGCTGGCGACATCGGCCCAGGACAGGATCAGCGGCCCGCGTTCCCAGGCCTCGCCGACCAGCACGTCGTCGCCCTCGGTCACCACGCCCGCGGCGTCCTCGTGACTGCGTCGCACCTTGAACTCGCCGGGATAGACGATCACCTCGCGCCAACCGCGCAATGCATGCACGCCGAGTTCGAGCACCGGCAGCGTCGCCTGCAGCGCGATCAGCAACCGGCGCAGGTCGTCGAGTTCGGCGCCGGCCACCGCGCTGAACGACTTGCGCGCCAGGAACCAGGCGGCGTGAGCGCGCAACCGCTCCTGGCGCCCGGGGTCGAGCCGGCACGCCAGCGGGCAGGCGGCCACGGCACGGTGCCAGAGCACATCGGTGATCGGCGGCGGCGACCGGCGCAGCGACGCGCCCAGCCGCGCGAGCAGGCCCATGGCTGTTACTGGATCGAACCCGGCAGCAGAGACTGCCAGCTCAGCACCGCGCGCGGCTTGCGCACCGGAACCGGCGCACCGGGCATGCCGACGTGGTCATGCAACAGCGCGCGCGGCGTGCCCGGCGGTTCGCGGCCGACCGGATTGCCGGCATCAACCGCCGGCGCGTCAAGCGCAGGCCGCACGGCGGTGACGCCGTCGCGAGCCCGCGGCAGGACGCGATCGAGCGAGCTGCCCGGCAGCGCGGGCAGTGCCGCCACGGGTTCGGTACCGGCCAGATTCGACGGCGTGGCCGCGAACAAGGCCTCCGGGAAATCGCGCGCCACCGCGGCACTCGAGACAGCCAGCCCCAGCAGCAGACCGATCGGCGCGAAGATCTTCATGCGATTGCCATGGCATCCGGGTACGTTTGTCAAGAGGCCGATGGTGGCAGATCGCGCTGCCCCTCGCCACTGCGCCCGCGTTGCGCCGCAACACGCCCGGCCCGCGGGGCATGGCTATGCTGCCCGGCCATGACCGCGACCCTCAACCTCGCCACCGGGCCCCTGCGCGCGCCGCGCGCCGCCGATGCGCGCAGCATCAAGCGGGCACTGCTCGCGGGCATCGGTCGCGTGGTGGCGCGGCGCGAGCACCTCGATCGCATCAACGTGTTTCCGGTGCCGGACGGTGATACCGGTTCCAACCTCGCCTTTACCCTCGGCGCGGTGCGCGATGCCCTGGCGGAGCTGCGCGGGCGCGCGACCGGGCGTCTGCTGCACGTCGCCGCCCACGCTGCCGTGGACGGCGCACGCGGCAATTCCGGAGCGATCCTGGCGCAGTTTCTGTGCGGCACCAGCGCAGCCCTGCAGGGCTGCGAACGCCTCAGTGCCACCGCCCTGGCCGAAGCCCTGCGGGTGGGCGCCGAGCAGGCGCGCGAGGCGGTTGCCGAACCGCGCGAGGGCACCATCCTCAGCGTGATCAGCGCCTTCGCGAAGGCGTTCGCCCAGCAGACCGAGCCCAGCCGCGGCGACCTGCGCGGCGCCTTCGAGCGCGCGCTGGCAACGGCGCGCGAGGCGCTGGCCGATACACCGCGCCAGCTGGCGGTGCTGCGCCGCGCCGGCGTGGTCGACGCCGGTGCGCAGGGTTTCGTGGATCTGCTCGACGGCATCGCCGGCTATCTGCGCGACGGCCGCCGCGCCCTTCCGCTGCCTGCGGCAGCGGGCGGCGCCGTGGCCGCGATCGCCTCCGCGGCGCATGACGATGCCGGACCCGAGCGCTGGTGCGTGGAGTGCCTGCTCAATGCCGACGCGCTCGATCGCGTCGCCATCCGGGCTGCGTTGATGCCCCTGGGCGGCAGCTGCCTGGTGATCGCCGGTGACGCCCGGCGCCTGCGCGTGCATATGCACCTCGACGCGCCATCGGCGCTGTTCGAAACACTGGCCGCGTTCGGCACGATCAGCGCACCCAAGGCTGACGACATGCACGCGCAACGGCGCATGGCGCGCACCGGCCGCCGGATCGCCGTGATCACCGACTCCGCCGCCGACCTGCCGCCGGCGCGCCTGGCCGGCGCCGGCATCACCTGGGTGCCGGTGCGGGTGAGCGTGGATGGCGTCGATCATCTGGACAAGAGCGGTCTGGGCGGGCCGGAACTCTACCGGCGGATGCGCGAACAGGGCGTCGTAGCGCGCACCTCGCAACCGCCCGCGGGCGATTTCCGGCGCCAGTTCGAGCTCGCGCTCAGCCATCATCACCAGGCGATCTATGTCGGACTGTCCTCGGCGCTGTCCGGCACCTACCAGGCGGCGCTGGCCGCGGCGCGTGATCCGCGCATCATCAGTGTCGACTCGCGCAACGTGGCTTGCGGACTCGGCCTGCTGGTCGAGGCGGCAGGCCTGTGGGCCGAACGGGATCTGGATGCGGCCACCATCACCGGACGACTGGCCGCGATGGCACCGCGCGTGCGCACGTTCGGGGTGCTGCGCGATCTTGCCTACGCCGTGCGCGGCGGCCGCGTGCCGCGCGCCGCGCTGCCGCTGACCCGCTGGCTGAAACTGGCGCCGGTACTGGCCACGCGCGCGGATGGACGGCTGCACCTGGGCGGTGCGTTGCGCGCCGGTGCCGGCCTGCCCGCGCGCTTCGCCGGCTGGCTGGCACGCAGGGTGCCACGCATCGACGCCGCGCGGGTGCTGGTCGGCCACTGCGACAATCCGCTCGAGGCCGCGCAGCTGGCGACGGCGCTGGCCGCGTGCTTCGATCTGGCGGTGGTGCCCGACGTGGTGGAGGCCGGCGCGGCGATCGGCGCCCATGCCGGTCCGGGCACACTGGTGGTCGGCTTCGCGCCGGCACTGGACTGAGTTCCACGCGCTCCGCCGCCGCGCGGGCCCCTGTGCGCCGCGCATGAATACGTATGCGCGCCCGCCGCCCCGCACCGGCAGCGGCCTACCATCCGTCCTGCGGGCCGTCGGCGCTGTTCCCGGACGGCGGGCAGCGTCCGCCGCGTCCTCGCGACGGGCGCTGCCGGCGCCATGCACCGGGAGGACTCATGCGTCGGCTGTTTCGTGGATCAGGTCTGGCACTGCTGTTGGCGCTGGCTGGTTGCGGTGGCGGCGGTTCCGCCAGCGCACCGGCCGCAGCGCCGCCCGCCCCGGCGATCGTCAGCTTCACTGCCGTACCGGCCAGCCTGCCCGCCGCGGGCGGAGCGGTCACCCTGGGCTGGCAGGCCGGCAATGCCACCCGCTACTCCCTGACCGTGCAGCCTGCCGCCGGCGTCACCGGACTGCCGTCGGGCGCGATCACCGCCACCACCGCGCAGGCCGCGCTGCCTGCCAACAGCGGCACGGGCGCGCAGAGCTATCGCTTCACCCTGACCGCCAGCGGCGCCGCCGGCACCATGGCCGCGACCGCGACCGCAACGGTCACCGTGGCCGCGAGCGGCAGCGCGCCGCACCCCCTGGCGTCGGTCAACTGGCCGGGATCGGTGATCTATTTCCTGATGCCCGACCGCTTCGACAACGGCGATCCGTCCAATGACAACGGCGGACCCGGCGACAGCGAGCCGGCGCAGCCGCAAAACCCGATGGGCTGGTTCGGCGGCGATTTCCAGGGCGTGATCGACCAGATCGGCGCGGCCTACTTCAGCCAACTGGGCGCGACCGCGATCTGGATGACGCCGGCCTACGTGCAGGGTCCGGCGCAGTCCGGTCCGAGCACCAACAACCCCGATAACTGGCAGAGCTTCCCTTATCACGGCTACGCGCCCTGGGACTTCACCCGGGTCGATCCGCATTTCGGCTCGACGGCCACCCTGCAGGCCCTGGTCAACGCTGCACATGCCCAGGGCATCGCGGTGATTCTCGGCCAGATCGTCAACGACGCCGGCATCGGCTATCCGGCCTATCAGCAGGAGGTCAACCAGATCGCCAGCGGCCAGCTGATCCTCGACAACAGCGCACCGGCGGTGCAGACCTTCCAGTTCCACCACGACGACCCCGTCACCGGCCAGTGCGAGCCCTACCTCGGCGCCTACAACCCCACCTGGGACTGCCCGCTGGACAGCCTGCCGGATTTCAATTCCGACAACACCGCGGTGCAGGCCCTGCTGGATCAGGCCACGGCCGGCTGGCTGGGCACCTACGGGCTCGACGGCATGCGCCTCGACGCGGCGATGTATGTGCCCAACAGCTTCTGGTCACAGTACTTCGCCACCTTGCACGCGCACGGACTCACGCCCCTGGCCTACGGCGAGATCTTCAGCGGCGCGCCGGATTTCGTCGGCAGCTATACGCAGCCCTCGGTGGGCTTCTCCAGCGCGCAGAACTACCCGCTCTACTTCGCCATCACCCAGTCGGGTCTGGTGCCGGGGCAGCCCAGCTACTACGGCTACGGCAACCTGGCCGCGGTCGACTACGCGGTGCAGCAGAACCTCAGGGATGACGCCCAGCCCGACCTGATGATCAACTTCATTGACAACCAGGACATGCCGCGCTTCACCAGCCTGCTGGCCAACAACGGCGTGGCCGCGAGCGACGTGCTGGCACGCTGGCAGATCGCCGAGGCGCTCAGCTTCACGCTGCCCGGCATCCCGATGATCTACTACGGCGACGAGGCCGGCATGACCGGCACCTGGGATCCCTATCAGGCGGTCGCCAACGGCACGCCCGCCGACAACATCCGCCGGCCGATGACGCTGTGGACCACGGCGCAGCGGCAAGCCGCGGGCGTGCAGGGCTACTACGCCTGGCTGCAGGCGCTGGCCGCCGTGCACCGGCAGCAGGCCGCGCTGCAGACCGGCGGCTACGTGCCGCTGTTCGTGCCGGCGGCGAGCGATCCCGATGTCTACGTGTATGAACGCGGCAGCGGCACCCAGGGCGTCCTGGTGGCGATCAATGCGACGAACAGCGCGGTGACGCTGGCGCAGCTGTCCGGCCAGGGCGCCGGCATTCCGGTGGCCGGCGCCGGCGCGGGTGCGACGACCAACCTGCTCGGCAACGGCGCGTCGCCGCTGAGCTTGACCGCTTGCGGCAGCGGCGTGTGCCTCAACGGCAGCCTGCCGGCGTGGAGCGCCTGGGTGCTGGCGTCGCCCTGAGGCGCGCCGCGACCCAGGCGCATCAACGCCGCGATCGACTCGTGCGGCCGCGCGCGGTCGGGGGTCCGGGTGGGCACGCTGCACGGAGCGGCCATCGCCCCCGGCTACACTGCACCCATGCGTTTCCCTCTCTTGCTGCTGCTGGCCTACCTGCTGGGTTCGCTCTCGGGCAGCCTGATTCTCGGGCGCCTGCGCGGCGTCGACATCCGCACCCAGGGATCGGGCAACGCCGGCGGCACCAACGCGCTGCGTACGCAGGGCTGGCGCTTCGCGCTGGGCGTGGTCCTGATCGATGTCGGCAAGGGCGCGCTCGCCGCACTGCTTGCGCTGCATCTGGCCGACCGCAGCCTGGCCTTGCCGCCGTTTGCGCAGGCGCTGGCGGCCGGTCTCGCGGCGACGCTGGGGCACCTGTTTCCGCTCTACTTCGGCTTCCGCGGCGGCAAGGGCGGCGCCACCCTGGCGGGCGTCGTCGGCGCCCTCCTGCCGCTGGCGCTGGCGCCGCTGTTCGCGCTCTGGCTGCTGCTGCTGGGCAGCACCGGCTACGTCGGCCTGGCGACCGTCTCGGCCGGGCTCGCGCTGCCTCTGGCCGCCGGGCTCGCGCCGCCGGGCTCGCGTCTGGCCTTCGCGGTCTTCGGAACCGCCGCCGGCCTGCTGGTGCTGTGGGCACACCGCGGCAACCTGCGACGCCTGCGCGCCGGCACCGAGCCGCGCTTCGAGCGCGCCCGCGTCCTGGGCCGCCGGTGGCAACGGAACCGGTCATGACCACACGGACCCTGCTGGAGGCGCTGGCGACGGGCGTGCCGGTGTCCGGCACGACGCTGGCGACGCAGCTTGGCATCAGTCGCGCGGCGGTATGGAAACAGGTCCGGCAGTTGCGTGCGCGCGGCCTGCCGGTCGCGGCGCGCGCCGGACAAGGCTACGCGCTGCCGTATCCGCTGGAGCTGCTGGACGCCGACGCCATGCGCGCGGCGGCCGCGCCGGGGACGATCATCGAGGTGCATGCGGCGCTCGACTCCACCTCCAGCGAACTGTTGCGGCACGCCGATCAGGCCGCGGACCTGACTTTCGTCTTCGCCGAGGTGCAGAGCGCGGGCCGCGGTCGCCGCGGTCGCGTCTGGCTGGCGCCGCCGGCGCTGAATCTGACCTTCTCCGTGCTCAAGCGCTTCGAGCGCGGGTTCGCCGCGCTGGCGGGATTGTCGCTGGCGGTGGGCGTCGCCGTGGCCGAGTCGCTGGCCGCGACCGGCGTGCCGCGACTGGCGCTGAAGTGGCCCAACGACCTGCAGGCGGACGGACGCAAGCTGGGCGGCATCCTGATCGAGCTGGGCGGCGAGTTTCTCGGCCCCTGCCACGCGGTGATCGGCGTCGGCATCAATCTGCGCCTGCCGCCGGCGCTGGCCGCCGCGGCGGGGCAGCCGGTGACCGATCTCGCCGCGCTGTGCGGCGGCACGCCGCCCGCGCGCAATGATCTGGCCGCGCGCCTGACCGTCGCATTGACGCAAGCGCTGGAACAATTCGCCGGGCACGGCTTCGCGCCGTTCGCCGTGCGTTACGCCGCGCTCGATGCCCTGCGCGATCGCGCGCTGACGGTCAGCGGCCACGGCGACACGTTCAGCGCCATCGGCGCGGGCGTCGATGCCCGCGGCGCGCTGCGCGTGCGGCGCGAAGACGGCGGCGTCGAATGCCTCGACAGCGCCGAGATCACGGTGCGCGCCGCATGAAGCTGCTGCTCGACCTCGGCAACACGCGCCTGAAGTGGGCGTTCTGCGCCGCGGGCGAATTCGGCCATGCCGGCGCGCTGGCCTGGGACACGCCCGGCTTCGACAGCGCGCTCGCCGCGGCGTGGCGCGACCGACCCGCGATCGAATCGGCGTGGGCGGCCACGGTGACCGGCGCGGCGCGACGCGCCGCGGTGACCGCCGCGATCGCCGCCCGCTGGAGCCGCACGCCGCGCTGGGCCGTCGCTGGCACGACCGCCTGCGGCGTGCGCAATGCCTACGACGATCCCGCGCAACTGGGCGTGGACCGCTGGCTCGGACTGATCGCCGCGCGCGCGCAGAGCGAGGCGCCTTGCGTGATCGCCGGCTGCGGCACCGCGCTGACGCTGGACGCACTGGCCGGCGACGGCCGCCATCTCGGCGGACTGATCGCGCCGGGCCCAGCACTGATGCGCAGCGCGCTGGACACCCTCGCGGCGCCGCTGCGCGAGGCCGGCGCCGGGTGCGTGGTCGACGCGGCCACCCGGACCGCCGACGCGCTGGCCGGCGGCACCTGGCAGGCTGCGGCGGCACTGATCGAACGTTTCAGCGCGCGCATGGCGCCACGGCTGGGCGGCACGCCGCGACTGCTGCTGGCCGGCGGTGACGCGGCGCGCCTCGCGATGCTGCTGGACACGCCATCGCGCGTGGTCGCGGACCTGGTACTGCGCGGTCTGGCGACTTACGCCGATGCCGCGCCGGGCGTTTCCGCACACGGATAGACTCGCACCATCATGCTGCTGCGCCTGACCTTCCTGCTGCTGCTCGCGCTCAACCTCACGGTGGCCGCATGGATCGTCTTCGGCGAACGGCCGCCGCCGCGACCGCCGGCGACCGATCCCGGCGTGACCGAGCTGCGCCTGCTCAGCGAACGGCCGCCGCCGCCCGCGGCCAATCCATCCGCCGAGCTGGCGCAGGCACCGCGCGCCGCGCAACCCGGCGACCGCTGCATGACCCTGGGTCCGTTCGACACCGAGGCCGACATGCGCGCCGCGCTGGACGCGCTCAATCCGCGCGTGCCGCGCATCCAGTACCGCGAGGAGCAGGCCGCGACCGCACGCGGCTGGTGGGTCTATCTGCCGGCGATGGCCACGCGCGAACAGGCGCTCACCGCCGCGCGTGCGCTGGCCACCCGCGGCGTGCGCGACTACTACGTGGTCACCGCCGGCGACCGCCAGAACACCATCTCGCTCGGGCTGTTCCGCGACCAGGCCAATGCCGAGCGGCGCCAGGCCCAGATCGCGGCGCTGGGATTCAAGCCCGCGCTCAGCCAGCGCATCGAGCAGGTACCGCAGTATTTCGTCGATTTCGTCGAGCCGGTCGCACCCGGCTTCGACTGGCGCACCCTGGTGGCCAATGCCGACACGATCGGCGAGCACGCCAGCACCTGTTTCTGATCCGCTCACTGCCCGCAGGCGGTCTCCCGGAACCGGATTCGCGCCGGCATCCGCGCGGCTCGCGCCGGCGCGGCGCTTCCGGATCGTCCGCTGCCGATTCCGACTGCCCCCCGGTGCACGACTGCTAGAATCCGCCACTCGTGCCGGCATAGCTCAGTCGGTAGAGCAACCGCCTTGTAAGCGGTAGGTCGCCCGTTCGATTCGGGCTGCCGGCACCAGTCCTCCAGCGGCTGCGCCGCGACGCGACCGAGACCCGAGCATGCCGCCAGCGGACGAGTACGACTACGAGGCGCGGCTGGCCGCGCTGACGCGCGTCTATGTCGCCGCGCTGCCGGACAAGCAGGCCGACCTCGAGCGCCTGTGGGCCGCCTGTGCCGACGCGGCCACGGACGAAGCGTGGCTGGCGCTGCGCACGCTGGCGCATCGACTGAGCGGCTCGGCACCCAATTACGGTTTCGAGGCGCTGGGCGCGGCCGCGCGTGCGCTCGACACCCGCCTCGGCGGCAAGACGGCCTGCCGCGACCGCGGGCTGCTGGCACCGCTGGTGGCGGCCCTGCGCGAGGCGTTGGCGGCGGCCAAGCCGGCGGGATGAAGACGACATCGCGGTTGCGCTAGGCTTGTCGATTGCGCGCGGTGCCTGTCACCCGCGCTGTCACCGCCCGAACTGAGGTGCCGATGCGAACCTTTCCGCCCGTCGTGCTCATCGGTGCACCGACCGACATCGGTGCCGGCCACCGCGGTGCGTCGATGGGGCCCGAGGCCCTGCGCGTGGCCGGCCTGGCCGAGGCGCTGGCCGCACGCGGCCTGCAGGTCAGCGATCGCGGCAACCTGTCCGGCCCGGTCAATCCCTGGCTGCCGCCGCGGGATGGCTACCGTCACCTCGACGCCGTGGTCGCCTGGAACCGCGCCGTGCTGGACGCCGTCGGCACCGAACTCGACGCCGGCCGGCTGCCGATCCTGCTCGGTGGCGATCACTGTCTCGCGATCGGCTCGATCACCGCGGTCGCGCGGCACTGCCGGGCACGCGGCAAGCGCCTGCGCGTGCTGTGGCTGGACGCGCACGCCGACTTCAACACGTCGACGATCACGCCCTCGGGCAACCTCCACGGCATGCCGGTGGCCTGCCTGTGCGGCAACGGCCCGCAGGCGCTGACCGGGCTGGGCGGCAGTGTGCCGACGCTGGATCCGGCCATGATCCGCCAGATCGGCATCCGCTCGGTCGATCCCGGCGAGAAGCGCCTGGTGCACGATGTCGGCCTGGACATCTACGACATGCGCACGATCGACGAGATCGGCATGAAACGGGTGCTGGAGCGCGCCCTCGCCGGGGTCGCTGCCGACACCCACCTGCATGTCAGCTTCGACGTCGATTTCCTTGATCCCGAGATCGCTCCCGGCGTCGGCACCACGGTGCCGGGCGGGCCGAACTACCGCGAGGCGCAGCTGTGCATGGAGATGATCGCCGACAGCGGTCGACTGGGCTCGCTCGACATCATGGAGCTCAATCCCGCCTTCGACACCCGCAATCGCACCGCGCAACTGGCCGTGGATCTGGTCGAGAGCCTGTTCGGCAAGTCGACCCTGATGCGCGATTGAGCGCGCGGCATCCTTGTGACAGCGGCGACACAGGCGTAAACAAACGTGCCACAACCTCAGCGCCAACGCCAATCTGCACGGGAATTGCTTGATCCGGCACGACAGCCGCCTTGGGGTGGCGTGGCGCGGCGCACGAAGCGCGGCGATGGGGCAGGGCTTGGAACGCACTTCAGACCGTCTGGATCTCGAGGGTCACGTGCCGGATTCGGCCGTCGGCGCGTGGGCGCGACGGCTGCCGGCCGGCCTGCTGGCGCTGCTGCCGCTGGCCGGACTCGCGCTGTACCTGGCACCCAGCCCGTTGAGTCCGGATTTCGGCTCGGAGTCGCTGTTGAGCTGGCTTAGCGCCAGCCTCGGCGTGCTGCTGCTGGGCGCCGCCCTGCTGGCGGCGCGGCGCGTGCAGCGGCGGCTGATGCGCGCCGAGGGCCTGCTGGCCGCCCTGGCCGGCGAGCTGCGTGACGCGGTGTTCGCCAAGGACCTCGAGGGTCGCTATCTGCTCGCCAGCGGCGCCGCCGGCGACCTGCTCAAGACCACGCCGGCGGCGATGATCGGCCGTCGCGACGAGGATCTGGTCGACGCCGAGACCGCGCGCGCCTTCGCGGCGCATACCGCCGCTGCCCTCGATCGGCGCGGGGCGATGGTGTTCCGCGAGCGCCTGCGCGGCAGCGACGGCCGCGAGCGCGAATTCCTGATCAGCAAGCTGCCGCTGTATGACAGTCGCGGACGCCTGTACGGCATCCTCGGCCTCGGTCGCGATGTCAGCGCCGAGGTGCTGGCGCGGCGCGTGCGCGAGCAGCGCGACAGCGAATACCGCATGCTGTTCGAGCAGCACCCGCTGCCGCTGCTGGTGGTCGACAGCGACACCCACGCGCTGCTGGCCGCCAATCCCGCCGCGCAGGCGGCCTACGGTTTCGGCCGCGACGAGATCATCGGCCTGCCGGCCAACGTGCTCGCCGCCGACCCCGAGGCCGACGGCGTGCTGGAGCGCGCGCGCCGTCACCGACACAAGCTCGGCGACACCTTCGACGTCGAGGTGCATGCCACCGAGACGCTCTACGGCGGGCGTCCGGCGCGGGTACTGGTGGTTTGCGCCAGCGGCGTCGAGCAGATGCGCGTGCGCGAGCTCGAGGATCTGGCGCGCCGCTATCGCGACCTGTTCGACGCCGGTCTCGGTCTGGTCTGGACGCAGGACGTCGATGGCCGCCTGCTGAGCGTCAATGCCGCCATGGCCGGCGCACTCGGCGTCGAGCCGGACGAACTGATCGGCCGGCGCCTGGTCGATCTGGTGCCGGAAGACGCCCAGGAAATGGTCGCGACCCAGCTCGATCGACTGCGCCGCCAGCGCCGTGACGCGGGCATGCTGCACTTCGCCGCGCGCAGCGGTGAACGCCGCGTCTGGCAGTACCGCAGCCTGTACTACCCGGACGCCGACCCCAGGCCTTACGCGCTGGTCGCCGCGCAGGACATCACCCTGCGCCAGGCCTACGAGACGCATCTGCGCGAGCAGCTGCTGCGCGATCCGCTGACGCAGTCGTACAACCGGCGCTACCTGGACGACTTCGCCTCGCACGCCCGCCCCGACCAGGTCTGGGGCTGCGTGGTGGTCGACATCGACCGCTTCAAGCACTTCAACGACACCTACGGCCATCAGCGCGGGGACGAGATCCTGGTGGACCTGGCGCGTTTCCTGCGCCGGCACTCGCGTCAGGGCGACGCGGTCGTGCGGCTCGGCGGCGACGAGTTCATGCTGCTGCTGCCCGAAACCAGCGGCGAAGTGCTGCGCGAAGTCGCCTCGCGCCTCGGCGCGGATGCGCTGAGCGAGATCGGCATCGGCTTCTCGGTGGGCGTGGCCCTGCGTGAGGGCGACGAGGTCCTGGAGACGACCGTGCATCGCGCCGACCAGACCCTGCTGGCCCGTCGCGCCACCGAGCGCGGCGGCTCCTCGCCGGCGAGTTGAGCGGCTCGACCGCGGGCGCGCGGCGCGCGCGACGCGCCGCGCGCGGCAGCCCGCGGACCGCGGGCCGTGTCCGCAGCTGCCCGCGAGCGCGTCCCGGAATCATCCGCTCAACGCGGCGTGCAGAAGCAGTACGCGTAGATATTGGGCTTGCCGGCGCTGGCGTGGGCGAGCAGTCCGAGATCGGCACCGGCTTGCGGCGCCAGGGCGGCGACCCACGCCGGCAGGCGCACGCCGTGCGCGAGGGCGAACCGCGCCATCGCGCTGTTGCTCATGTCGAGCAGGAATCGGCCGAACGCGCCCGGCGGCTTTTCCATGTAGCGCACGCTGTAATGGTCGCCCAGCTTGGCGTCGCCGGCGGCGAGGCGGATCGCCGCCTGCAGGCCGCCCAGCTGATCGACCAGTCCGCGCTTCAAGGCCTGCTGGCCGGTCCAGACGCGCCCCTGGGCGATGGCGTCGATGTCGGCAAAACTCTTGCCGCGGGCCCTGGCGACGCCGCCGACGAAATCGCGGTAGCCCTTGTCGATGCTGGCCTGGATCATCTGCCCGACCTGCGGATCCAGCGGTCGGGTGACATCGAGCGCGCCCGCCCACGGGGTGGTGCCGACGCCGCCCGCATGCACGCCGATCTTGGCGAGCGTGTCGGGGATGTTGAAGAACAGACCGAAGATGCCGATCGAGCCGGTGATGGTGTCGGGCTCGGCGAGGATGCGGTTGGCGTCCATCGAGATCCAGTAACCGCCGCTGGCGGCGACATCGCCCATCGACACGATGACCGGCTTGCCCGCCGCACGCGTCAGCTGCACCTCGCGGCGGATCAGCTCGGCGGGAAATACCGCGCCGCCGGGCGAATTCACGCGCAGCACCAGGGCCTTGACGTCAGGGTTCTCGCGCGCCTCGCGGATCAGCCGCGCGGTGGCATCGCCGCCGATGGTGCCGGGCTGCTGGCGCCCGGGCACGATCTCGCCCTCAGCCACCACCACCGCCACGCCGGGACCGCTGCTGGGCACGGCATCGGTGCGGTTGATCGCGGCCAGGTAGGGCGTGAAGCCGATGCCGCGGATGCCATGGCCCTGATCGCCCGCCGGCACGCCGTCCTTGCGCAGTTCGGCAACCAGCTCGCCGCGCGTGACCAGGCCATCCACCAGATGCTCGTTGAGCGCCATGCGCGCGAGATCGCCGTGCGCCGCCGCCACCTGCTGCGGCATGGCGTCGATCTGCTGCGTCAGCCGCGCCGGATCGAGATGCCGCGCCTCGGCGACCTCGGCGATCCACGCGTTCCAGAGTCCGCCCAGCCAGGAGCCGTCGGCTTGCTGCGCGGCAGGTGAGGGACCGTCCAGGATATAGGGCTCGGCCGCCGACTTGAACTGGCCGACGCGGAACAGGTGCACGACCACGCCGAGCTTGTCGAGCAGATCCTTGTAGTACAGGCGGTAGCTGCCCAGCCCGGTGATCATCAGGCTGCCCTGCGGATCCATCAGGACGCGATCGGCGTGCACCGCCAGGTAATACTGCAACTGATCGAAATCGGGCGCCCAGACGATCACCTTCTTGCCGCTGGCGCGGAATCGGTCGAGCGCGGCGCCCAGCTCATGCAGCGCGGCAAAGCCGCCGGCGGACAGATCCTGCGGCTCGAGCAGGATCATCTTGATGCGCGGGTCGCCGCGCGCGACGTCGATCACCCGCAGCAGGTCACGCAACTGCACCTGCCGGCTGGTGCCGCCCGAGAGCGCGGCCAGCGCACGCGCGGCGGGATCGACGCTGTATTGCTCGACCAGGGTGCCTTCGGGATGCAGCACCAGCACGCTGTCGGGTCGCACCACCGGTGCGCCCTTCATGGCCGCGACCACGATGATCGCGACGATGGCGAAGAACACCAGATTCAGGAACGCGCGCCGGGTAAAGTCCAGCCCGCGCCAGAGCACGCCGAGAAAACCCAGAAATCCGTTGCGCCTGCCGTCGGCCATGTCGCGTTCCCCTGCCCGGATCGGACGAGCCTAGCCGAGCGCGGTGCGGGCGTCATCCGCTCAAGGTCACGGGTGCGTCGCCCGGAAAACGCGGCGCTGGTGCAAGCGCCTACGCAGCGCAGGCCCGCGCAGCGGACGGAGTCGCAGCACATTGCGTCTCTTGGACTGCGCACCCGCGCGCAGCGGACGGCAGCGCGAATCGATGCACAGCCTGGTCATGCCGGGCGCGTCCGCCGCGCGAGGCGTGCAAAGCGCGTGAACAGCAGCACCGCCGCCGCCGACAGCCCGGCGATCAGGCCCATCCAGATGCCGCGCGCGCCGAGGCCTCGGCCGAAAGCCAGCCACGCGCCGACCGGCATGCCGATGCCCCAGTAGGCGAGGCTGGTGATCAGCATCGGCACCCGGGTGTCCTTGAGCCCGCGCAGGGCGCCATTGGACGCCACCTGGATGCCGTCGGCGAACTGGAACAGCCCGGCCAGGACCAGCAGCGGCGCGGCCATCGCGATCACCCGCGCATCGCCGGTATAGAGCGCGGCGATCGCGTGCGGCAACGTCAGCATCAGCGTCGTCGACACGCTCTGCGTCAGCAGGGTCAGGGCGATGCCGCAGTAGCCGGCGTAACGCACGCCGCGGCCGTCACCGCGGCCGGCCGCGTGGCCGACGCGCACGGTGATCGCCATCGCCAGCCCCAGCGGCACCATGAACGCGATCGAGGCGACGTTGAGCGCGATCTGGTGGCCGGCGACGGCATCCTGGCCGAGACGCGCGATCAGCAGCGCGGCGGCGACGAACAGTCCGACCTCCATCAGCACGCTGATACCCATCGGCACACCCAGCCGCAGCAGCGCGCCGATGGCACGCGGGTCGGGGCGCTCCAGGCGCGCGCCCAGCGCCAGGTCGCGATAGCGCCGGCTCCAGCGCAGATACAGTGCGAACGCGCCCAGCTGCAGCCACAGCGCGCTCGCGGTGGCGATGCCGCTGCCGCGCGCGCCCAGCGGCGCCAGGCCGAGCCGGCCGTAGATCAGCACGTAGTCCAGCGGTGCCAGCAACAGCAATCCGAGGAAGCCGAAGTACATCGTCGGTCGCGTCAGCGACAGCCCTTCCGACAATCCGCGCAACGCGAAGTACAGGGTCAGGGCCGGCGCGCCCCAGCTGACCGCGTGCAGGAACGCCGTGACATCCGGCCACAGCCGCGGGTCGACGCCGGTCAGGCGCATCAGCTGCGGCGCGCCGTACCGCACCCCCAGCAGCAGGGCCAGCCCCAGCGCCAACGCCAGCCACAGGGCCTGGCGGAACAGCGGGCCGACCTCGGCACGCCGATCGGCGCCGTCCAGATGCGCCACCGACGGCGGCAGAGCCATCAGCACGCCGATCGCGGTCACGATCGCCAGCGACCACAGGCTGGCACCCACCGCCACCGCCGCCAGCACGTGCGCCGAATAGTGGCCGGCGAACAGCGCGTCGACCGCGCTGGAGCCGACCGCCGACAGCTGACCGGCGATCAGCGGCAGCGCCAGCCGCAGGGTGGCGCCGGTTTCGCTGAGCGTGCGGGCGCGGTCCGGACCTACAATCATCGACGGGGAGCTCGTTCGGGCGCCCGATGATAAGGGCTGCGCCATGCAATCCGCGTTCGTCACCGGTGCCGGCGGCTTTCTCGGCATGCATCTGGTCGCCGCGCTGCAGGCCGATGGCGTGGCCGTGCGCGCGCTGGCGCATTCGGCGGACAGCGCGACGCGGCTGCGCGGCGTCGGCGTGACGGTCGTCGAGGGCGATCTCGGCGACGCGGCCGCGCTGACGCGGGCGCTGGCACCGGCACCCGATACCGTCTTCCACGTCGCCGCCGACACCACGCCATGGCACTGCCTGCACGCGCGCCAATACGCCGTCAACGTCGACGGAACGGCGGCGGTGCTGGCGGCAGCGATCGCCGCCGGCGTGCCGCGCTTCGTGCACACCTCGAGCGTCGCGGTGTACGGCTTGGTCGAAGACCGGCCGATCGACGAGACGCTGCCGCGGCTCGGCATCGATGGTCCGATCCATTACGCGCACACCAAGGCGCTGGCCGAAGCGCAGGTGCTGGCTGCCGACCGGGCCGGGCGCATCGGTACGGCGGTGCTGCAGCCCGGCCACATCCTCGGCCCCG
>JAGWPB010000031.1 GCA_028870665.1 Lysobacteraceae bacterium | reverse complement strand
CCGAGTCCCGAGTCCCGAGTCCCGAGTCCCGAGTCCTTAATTCCGAATGAAATTCGACCTCCTCGCCATTGACGGCGCCGCGCGGCGCGGTCGATTGACCTTCGCGCGCGGCACGGTCGAAACGCCGGCGTTCATGCCGGTGGGCACCTACGGCTCGGTCAAGGCGATGACGCCGCGCGACCTGGTCGAGGTCGGCGCCGAGATCATCCTCGGCAACACCTTTCACCTCTGGTTGCGGCCGGGGCTGGAGGTGATCGGCGACTTCGGCGGCCTGCATGGATTCATGCGCTGGCAGCGGCCGATCCTCACCGATTCCGGCGGCTTCCAGGTGTTCAGCCTGGCGCACCGGCGCAAGATCACGGAGGAGGGCGTGGCCTTCGCCTCGCCGGTGGATGGTGCGCGGGTGTTCCTGTCGCCGGAGGAGTCGATGCGCATCCAGCGCGTGCTCGATTCCGACATCGCGATGATCTTCGACGAGTGCACGCCGTATCCGGCGACGATGGAGCAGGCGCGGGCGTCGATGGAGCTGTCGCTGCGCTGGGCGGCGCGCTCGCGGCGCGCCTTCGACGAACTGGGCAATCCCAATGCCCTGTTCGGCATCGTGCAGGGCGGCGTCCATGCCGAGCTGCGCGCACGCTCGGCGGACGCCCTGGTCGGGATCGGCTTCGACGGCTACGCGGTCGGCGGCCTCGCGGTCGGCGAGCCGGAGGCCGAGCGCAACCGCACGCTGGACGCGACGCTGCCGCGGCTGCCGGCGGATCGCCCGCGCTATCTGATGGGCGTCGGCCGGCCCGAGGACCTCGTCGAGGCGGTGGCCCGTGGCGTCGATCTGTTCGACTGCGTGATGCCGACGCGCAATGCGCGCAACGGGTTCCTGTTCACCGCCGCCGGCACGCTGCGGATCCGCAACGCCCGCTATGCCCGCGACACCCGTCCGATCGAGGATGGCTGCGACTGTCACGCCTGCGCGCAGGGCTATTCGCGCGCCTATCTGCGCCATCTCGACCGCTGCAACGAGATCCTCGCCAGCGTGCTGGCGACGCAGCACAATCTGCGCTACTACCAGCGCCTGATGAACGGGCTGCGCGCGGCGATTGCCCAGGGCCGGTTGCCCGCATTCGTCGACGCGTTTCATGCCGCCCGCCCCGCGGCCGCGAGCTGAGCCCCTTGCGCCGGCCCCGGATGGCCCCATCCACGCGCTCGATCCCCGCACCGGAGCCTGCAGGGGGCCGGGCCGCATGGCATACTTCAGCGCTTTTTGACGCCGGCCGTGCCGGCCACAGCCGAGATCGACCATGGATTTCCTGATTCCGAATGCCTACGCGCAGGGTGTCGCGGGTGCCGCGCCCGGCAATCCGTTCATCAGCTTCCTGCCGCTGATCGTCCTGTTCGGCATCTTCTACTTCCTGATGATCCGCCCGCAGATGAAGCGGCAGAAGGAATTGCGCAAGATGATCGCCGACCTCGCCAAGGGCGACGAGGTGGTCACCAACGGCGGCCTCGCCGGGCGCGTGGACGACATCGGCGACGGTTTCCTGACGCTCGAGATCGCGTCCGGGGTCAAGGTCAAGGTGCAGCGCCAGGCGATTTCCGCCGTGCTGCCGAAAGGCACCCTGAAGGTTTCCTGATGTTCCGCTGCGGCACCGCCGCGGCCCACCCGGAAGTGCAGGCATGAGTGATTTTCCCCGCTGGAAGTACGCCCTGGTGGCGGTGGTGCTGCTGATCGGCATCGTCTACGCGTTGCCCAACCTGTTTCCGCAGCAGCCGGCGGTGCAGATCCAGGCCAACCGCGGCGGCAAGGTCGACAGCGCGCTCGAGCAGCGCGTCGAAGCCCTGTTCGCCAAGGCCGGCGCGCCCGCCGGCAGCCTGGTGCTCAACGGCGACCGCCTGCTGGCGCGCTTTCCCAACACCGATCAGCAGCTCAAGGCCTACACCGCCGCACGCGACGCGCTGGGCGAGGACTACGTGGTCGCGCTCAACCTCGCTTCCACCGTGCCGCCGTGGCTGCGCGCGATCGGTGCCAATTCGATGCCGCTGGGCCTCGACCTGCAGGGCGGCGTGCACTTCCTGATGCAGGTCGACAACAAGGCGGTGATGAACCAGCAGATGCAGCGCTACACCGACGACATCCGCGACGCGCTGCGCGAGAAGCACATCCCCTATGACGAGGTGGTGCGCCTGCCCGAGGGCGTGCGCATCGTGCTGCGCGCCGCCGCCGATCACGACGCGGCGCTGGCGGCGATCACCGCCAACGATCCCGACCTGACCTTGACCACCGCCAGCGACGGCGTGACCGTGAACGCGTCGCTGAAGCCCGAGAAGCTGATCGCGATCGAGCAGAGCATCGTCCACCAGAACCTCAGCACCCTGCGCAACCGCGTCAACGCGCTGGGCGTCGCCGAGCCGCTGATCCAGCAGCAGGGTGCGAGCCGCATCGTGGTCGAGCTGCCGGGCGTGCAGGACACCGCCGAGGCGAAGAAGATCCTCGGTGCCACCGCCACCCTCGAGTACCACGCGGTCGACGAGAGCGTGAATCCGGCCGAGGCGACCCAGAGCGGCAACGTGCCGCCCGAGGACCGGTTGTACAAGATGCGCGGCGGCGGCTCGATCGTGCTGAAGAAGAAGGTGATCGTCTCCGGCGACGAGCTGGTCGATGCCTCCAGCGGCTTCGATCCGCAGAGCGGCGCGCCCTCGGTCAACATCGAGCTGAACTCGGCCGGCGCCAAGAAGATGCTCGACTACACCACCCAGAACGTCGGCAAGCGCATGGCGGTGGTCTACATCGAGCGCATCCCCGAGACGCGGATGGTCGACGGCAAGGAGGTGCACACCTCGCGTACCAGCGAGGAGGTGATCAACGCGGCCACCGTCAACGGCGTGTTCGGCAAGCGCTTCACCACGACCGGCCTCGGATTGCAGGAGGCCAAGGAGTTGGCTCTGCTGCTGAAGTCCGGCTCGCTGGCGGCGCCGATGGACATCGTCGAGGAGCGCGTGATCGGCCCCAGCCTGGGCCAGCAGAACATCGTCCAGGGCCTGCGCGCGGTCGGCCTCGGCCTCGGCCTGGTGCTGCTGGCGGCGGCGTTCTACTACAAGCTGTTTGGCCTGGTCGCCGATATCGCGCTGGTGTTCAATCTGGTGCTGCTGGTCGCCGTGCTGTCGATCTTCCAGGCCACCCTGACCATGCCCAGCATCGCCGGCATCGTGCTGACGCTGGGCATGGCGATCGACGCCAACGTGCTGATCTGCGAACGCATCCGCGAGGAACTGCGCGGCGGGTCGACGCCGCTGGCCTCGATCCGTGCCGGCTACCAGAAGGCGTGGGCGACCATTCTCGACGCCAACGTCACCCACCTGATCGCGGCCTTCGGGCTGATGACCTTCGGTTCGGGCTCGATCCGCGGCTTCGCGATCACGCTGGCGGTCGGCATCCTGACCTCGATGTTCACCTCGGTCACGGTCACCCACGCGATCACCGCGCTGCTGCACGGCGGACGCAAGCTCAAGACGCTGTCGGTCTGAGGACTAGTGGCCGGTAGCGGAAAAATCGAAAGCAGCTCGCTCGGACTGGCCGCACCGGGCGGGCTCCTCACGCAGCCCATAGCGATGGCCATGGGCCTCGCTCCGCAGCCGCGCCCGACACGCCCATTCCTTCGCGATCCATCTTCCGCTTCATCCGTTACAGGCCACTAGCCATGGAAATCTTCAACCCGCACAGCAACATCCACTTCCTCAGCCTGCGCCGTTACAGCATCACCGTGTCGGCGCTGCTGATGGTGTTCGCGATCGGGCTGATCGCGGTGCGCCACATCAACTACGGCCTCGACTTCACCGGCGGCGTGCTGGTCGAGGTCAGCTACGCGCAGAGTGTGGACACCAACACGGTGCGCCAGACGCTGGAGTCGGCCGGCTTCCAGCACCCGCTGGTGCAGAGTTTCGGCGGGACCCGCGACTTCACCATCCGACTGCAGCCCAAGCCCGGCGACAGCAACACCGACCAGACGGCACGCCTGGTGATGACGGCCCTGACCGCCAAGGATCCCGGTGTGACGATGAAGAGCACCAGCTTCGTCGGGCCGCAGGTCGGCGCCGAGCTGCGCAACGACGGCGTGGTGGCGGTGGTGTTCGTGATCGTCCTGATCATGCTCTACCTCGGCCTGCGCTTCGAGAAGCGCTTCGCCGTGGCCGCGCTGATCACCGAGGTGCACGACACCGTGCTGACCATCGGTTTCTTCGCGCTGACCCAGCGCGAGTTCGATCTCACCGTGCTGGCCTCGCTGATGGCGGTGGTCGGCTACTCGATCAACGACAAGGTGGTGGTGTTCGACCGCGTGCGCGAGCTGTTCCGCAACACGCGTCGCGCCGAGCCCGAGGAGATCCTCAACCGCGCCATCAACTCGACGCTGTCGCGCACCATCATCACCTCGCTGTTCACCGGCATCGCCATGGCCGCGCTGTACCTGTTCGGCGGGCCCGTGCTGCACGGTTTCGCGATCACCATGATCATCGGCATCATCATCGGCACGCTGTCGTCGATCTTCGTCTCCAGCCCGCTGCTGCTGTGGCTGGGCGTATCGAAGAAGGACCTGATGCCGGTGACCAAGGAAAACCCCGAGCTGGCGCAGCGACCGTAGGACGCGCCTGCCGCAAGCGATGCGCGGAGCAGCTTGCGCCTTATTGCCCGGGCTTTGGATTCTTCCCGGGTCCCTTGCGAACCATCCATCCCTGGTGCGTGGCGCCGGCCCGGCCTTCCTTGGCCGTGCGCTCGCCGGCGCGCGCTGCCATGACTCGCGCCTTCCTGGCGCTCTCCCTGCGGGCCGGCTGCGCCGTTCGCGCGTGCACTCCTGCACGCGCAGTCAAGGCAGCGCGTCACTTCCCGGCTTGCCCCGGGTCCCGGGTCCCGCTCTCAGCCAGCCCCGGCGCGCAGCGCCGCATCGAGTTCGGCCAGCTGCTGCGGCGTGCCGAGGTTGTGCCAGCGGCCGTCGAAAGCCTCGCCGCCGACGCGGCCCCGGCGCAACGCGGCCCGAAGCAGCGGCAGCAGGCGAAAGCGCGGCGGATCCAGCGCGACACCGGGCTCGGCCGCCGCGGTCGTGCGCCAGTCCGCGAACAGCGCGGGCCGGTAGACCGCGATGTTGGCGAAGGTCATGCGCGTGCCGCCCTGCTCGACGATGCGATCGCCGTCGAGCCCGAAGTCGCCGGTCGCGTGCCAGTCGGGGTTGTGCACCATCACCAGGTGCGCGAGATCGTCGGCGCCGATGCGCAACCGCGCGAAATCGTAGTCGGTCCACAGGTCGCCGCTGACGGCGATGAAGGGGGCCTCGCCCAGCAGCGGCAACGCGTGGAGGATGCCGCCGCCGGTCTCCAGCGGTTGCTCGCCCTCGTGGCTGTAGCGGATGCGCAGACCCCAGCGTGCGCCGTCGCCCAGCGCGGCCGGGAACTGTTCGCCCAGATGCGCGGTGTTGATCACCACCTCGCGCACGCCGGCCGCGGCCAGGCGTTCGAGATGGCGCGCGATCAGCGCCTGTCCGGCGACCGTCAGCAGCGGCTTGGGCGTGCGCTCGCTGAGCGGTCGCATGCGCTCGCCGCGGCCGGCCGCGAGGATCATCGCCCTCACGGCGCCGGTACCGTCAGGTCGCGGCCGGCGACGGCGTGTTCGAGCAGGGCGGCGAGCGGCGCCAGTTCCGGATAGCGTCGCGTCACGTCGATGGCATAGGCGTACACGCGCGGCAGGTCGGCAAGGTAGCCGCGCTTGCCGTCGCGGTACCACAACCGGCAGAAGATGCCGAGCACCTTGAGATGCCGCTGCAGGCCCATCAGGTCGAAGCTGCGCAGGAAGGCCTGCGGACCGGCGTCGGCCGCCAGCAGGCCGGCGTCGATCAGGCGCAGACGGTAATCCAGCGCCCAGCGCTCGACCCGCGCCTCGGGCCAGACGATGTAGCAGTCGCGCAGCAGCGAGACGAGATCGTAGGTCAGCGGCCCGCGCACGGCGTCCTGGAAGTCGATGATGCCCGGCCCGTCGCTGTCGAGCACCAGCAGGTTGCGGCTGTGGAAGTCGCGGTGCACGAACGCGACCGGCTGCGCCAGTGCGGCGTTGACCAGCTGGCGGAAGGCGGTCTCCAGCACGTCCCACGCGCCGCATTCGGGCCGCATGCCGAGATGGCGCTCGAGGAACCAGCGCGGCAGCAGCTCCAGCTCGGCGACCAGGTGCGGCTCGTCGTAGCGCGGCAGTCCCTGCGCGTCGACGTCGCGCTGCATCCGCAACAGCGCGTCCAGCGCGTCGGCATAGAGGATGTCGACGCTGGCCGCATCGAGCTCGGGCAGGTAGATGCGGTCGCCCAGATCCTGCATCGCGATGAAGCCGGACTCGGGGTCGGCCGCCAGCACCCGCGGCGCGGCCAGGCCGGCACGGCATAGGCGCGCATCCACGTCCAGCCACGGGCGGATGTCCTCGTGCTCGGGCGGGGCGTCCATCACGATCACGCTGATGCCGTCGTCGCGCCCGCCGCGCCAGTAGCTGCGGAAGCTGGCGTCGGCCGAGGCCGGTCGCAGTTCCAGCGCAGGCGCACCGAGGGCGCGGCGGGTCCAGTGCAGGCGCTGTCGGGCGCGGGTGGTCGCGTCAGTCATGCGGCAGGCGGTGGTGGCGGTGCGCCGAGGATAGCAGCGGGCATCCGCGCTGCCCGCGGCGTCCGTTACACTGCGCAAAGACAACGCTCGCCGCTGGAGACTGGCCCGCATGAAGCTGATCCCCGTGCTGCTGTCCGGCGGCTCCGGTACCCGTCTGTGGCCGCTGTCGCGCGAGGCGTATCCCAAGCAGTTTCTGCCGCTGGCCGGTGCGCAGACCATGCTGCAGGCGACCTGGCTGCGGGTGCGCGATCTCGGCGCCGCCGCGCCGCTGGTGGTCGCCAACGAGGAACACCGTTTCATGGTCGCCGAGCAGTTGCGCGAGAGCGGCTGCACGCCGGCGGCGCTGATTCTCGAACCGGTCGGCCGCAACACCGCGCCGGCGATCGCGGTGGCCGCGCTGCAGGCGCTGGCCGGCGGCGAGGATGCGTTGCTGCTGGTGCTGCCGTCGGATCACGTGATCCGCGACGAGGACGGTTTCCGCTCCGCGGTGCGCGCCGCGCTGCCGGCGGCGGAACAGGGCGCGCTGGTGACCTTCGGCATCGTCCCGGCCGCGCCGGAAACCGGCTACGGCTACATCAAGGCCGCGGCGGGCACGGGCGTGCGCGCGGTCGAGTGCTTCGTCGAGAAGCCCGATCGCGCCACCGCCGAGCGTTACCTTGCCGCGGGCGGCTACTACTGGAACAGCGGCATGTTCCTGTTCCGCGCCGGACGCTTCCTCGAGGAACTCGAGCGTCTGCAGCCGGCGATGCTGGCCGCCTGCCGCGAGGCGCTGGCGAAGGCACGGCGCGACATCGATTTCCTGCGCCTCGACAAGGCCGCCTTCGGCGCCTGTCCGGCCGACTCGATCGACTACGCGGTGATGGAAAAGACCGCGCATGCCGCGGTCCTGCCGGTGGATCTGGGCTGGAGCGACGTCGGCTCCTGGTCGGCGCTGTGGGAGGTCGCGGCGCGCGACAGCGCGGGCAACGCGCATCGCGGCGACGTGATCGCGCTCGACTGCCGCGACACCTATGCCTGGGGCGAACGCCGGCTGATCGCCCTGATCGGCCTCGACGACGTGGTCGTGGTCGATACCGACGACGCCCTGCTGGTGGCGCGCAGGGACCGGGTCCAGCAGGTCAAGGAGATCGTCCAGCGCATCAAGGCCGACAGGCGCAGCGAGGCCACCTGGCATCGCAAGGTGTACCGGCCCTGGGGTGCCTACGACTCGATCGACGCGGCCGAGCGTTTCCAGGTCAAGCGCATCACCGTCAAGCCGGGCGCGACGCTGTCGCTGCAGATGCACCACCATCGCGCCGAGCACTGGATCGTGGTCAGCGGCACCGCGCGCGTGACCCGCGGCGATGAGGTGTTCCTGCTCGGCGAGAACGAGTCGACCTACATTCCGCTGGGCACCCGCCATCGTCTCGAGAATCCGGGCAAGCTGCCGCTGGAGCTGATCGAGGTGCAGTCCGGCGGCTACCTCGGCGAGGACGACATCGTCCGCTTCGAGGACAAATATGGCCGCGAGGCCTGAGCGCGTTGCCGTGATGGATCACCTCGACCGCCTCGAAGCCGAGAGTCTGCACATCCTGCGCGAGGTGGCGGCGACCGCGCACCGGCCGGTGCTGCTGTACTCGATCGGCAAGGACTCCTCGGTGCTGCTGCACCTGCTGCTGAAGGCCTTCCGGCCCGGCCGGCCGCCCATGCCGCTGCTGCACATCGATACCGGCTGGAAGTTCCGCGAGATGATCGAATTCCGTGACCGCCGCGTGGCCGAGACCGGGGTCGAGCTGATCGTGCACGTCAACGAGGAAGGGCGCGCCCGGGGCATCGGCCCGATCAGCCACGGTGCCAGCGTGCACGTGGACGTGATGAAGGTGGCGGCGCTGAAACAGGCGCTGGATCGCGGCGGCTTCGACATGGCGATCGGCGGCGCGCGCCGCGACGAGGAGAAATCGCGCGCCAAGGAGCGCGTGTTCTCGTTCCGCAGCGCGCAGCATCGCTGGGACCCGCGCAACCAGCGTCCCGAGCTGTGGAACCTGTACAACACCCGCCTCGGCCCGGGCGAAAGCGTGCGCGTGTTCCCGCTGTCGAACTGGACCGAGCTGGACGTCTGGCAGTACATCCGTCGCGAGGCGATCCCGGTGGTGCCGCTGTACTTCGCCGCCGAGCGCCCGGTGGTGGAGCGCGACGGTACCCTGATCATGGTCGATGATGCGCGCCTGCCGCTGCAGCCGGGCGAGACGCCGCAGCGGCGCAGGGTGCGGTTTCGCTCGCTGGGCTGCTACCCGTTGACCGCGGCGCTGGAGTCGGCGGCCACCACGCTCGACGCGGTGATCGCCGAGATGCAGGCCAGCCGCCAGTCCGAGCGTGCGGGACGCGTGCTCGACCACAGCGCCGGCACCTCGCTGGAACAGAAGAAGCGCGAGGGGCACTTCTGATGGCGGCGCTGACGCAACTGCGCCTGCTCACCTGCGGCAGCGTCGACGACGGCAAGAGCACCCTGATCGGGCGCCTGCTGGCCGATGCCGGGGTGGTCCCCGACGACCTGCTCGGGCAGTTGGCGCTCGACAGCCGTCGCTACGGCACCTGCGGCGACGCGCTCGACTACGCGCTGCTGCTCGACGGCCTGCAGGACGAGCGCGAGCAGGGCATCACCATCGACGTCGCCTGGCGCTACTTCGCCACACCGCGGCGCAGTTTCATCGTCGCCGACTGCCCCGGTCACGAGCAGTACACCCGCAACATGGCCACCGGCGCCTCGGCCTGCGAGCTGGCGGTGGTGCTGGTCGACGCCGGTGCGGGCCTGAAGACGCAGACGCGCCGGCACACCTACATCGCCGCCCTGCTCGGCATCCGCCACGTCGTGCTGGCGGTCAACAAGATGGACCGGGTCGACTACGCGGAACAGGGTTTCCGCGCGATCGAGGCCGAGTACCGGGCGCTGGCGGCGCGCCTGGGCGTGGCCCAGGTGACCTGCATCCCGGTGGCCGCCGTGCACGGCGACATGCTGGTGCAGCGCGGCGTGCGGATGCCGTGGTATCGCGGGCCGACCCTGCTCGAGTACCTGGAGACGGTCGTCGTCGATGATCCCGCGGCGACGTCCGCGTTCCGCCTGCCGGTGCAGTGGGTCAATCGCCCCGACGCCGGATTCCGCGGCTACGCCGGCAGCGTCGCCGCCGGCACGGCTGCGGTCGGCGACACGCTGGTCGTGCTGCCGTCGGGCCGGCGTACCACGCTGCTGCGCGTGCTCGGCGCGGATGGCGAAAGCGGCCGCGCCGGCAACGGCGAGGCGGTGACGCTGGTGCTGGCCGACGATCTCGACATCGCCCGTGGCGACGTGCTGGCGGCAGCCGGCGATCCGCCCGCGCTGGCCGACCAGTTCGCCGCGCATCTGCTGTGGCTGGGCGATGCGCCGCTGCTGCCGGGGCGCCCCTACGAACTGCGCATCGGCACCCGCAGCACCATCGCCCAGGTCAGCGAGATCCGCCATCGCGTCGACGTCAATACCCAGGAGCACCTCGCCGCGCGACGGCTCGAGCTCAACGCGATCGGCGAGGTGCAGCTGAGCCTCGACCAGGCGATTGCGTTCGAGCCGTATGCGGTCAACCGCATCCTGGGCGGCTTCATCCTGGTCGATCGCATCAGCCACGCGACGGTGGCGGCCGGCATGCTGGATTTCGCCCTGCGTCGCGCCGCCAACATTCACTGGCAGCATCTCGATGTCGGCAAGACCGTACGCGCCGCGCTCAAGGGCCAGCACCCGCGCTGCCTGTGGTTCACCGGACTGTCCGGAGCCGGCAAGTCGACCATCGCCAATGCCGTCGAGCGGCGCCTGCTGGCGCTGGGCCATCACACCTACCTGCTCGACGGCGACAACATCCGTCACGGCCTCAACCGCGATCTCGGCTTCACCGATGAAGATCGCGTCGAGAACATCCGCCGCGTTGCCGAGGTGGCGCGGCTGATGGTCGACGCCGGCCTGATCGTGCTGGTGTCGTTCATCTCGCCATTCCGCGCCGAGCGGCGCATGGCGCGCGAGCGCTTCGCCAGCGGCGAGTTCATCGAGGTGTTCGTCGACGCGCCGCTGGCGCTGTGCGAGCAGCGCGACGTCAAGGGCCTGTATGCCAAGGCCCGTGCCGGTCAGCTGCAGCATTTCACCGGCATCGACTCGCCCTACGAGCCGCCCGAAGCGCCGGAGCTGCACCTGCACGCCGACCGCGACAGCGCCTTGGCGATGGCCGAGCAGGTCGTGCGCGCGGCGCTGGCCGACGATCGCGCCTGAAGGTCGCTGCAGCACGGCGACCCGGATTCCCGCACCCCGTCACCCGCCGCGGCGGGCCGGTGGCTACGGCGTGGCGTGCGCCAGGAACCGTGGATCGCGGCGCGCGTGCGTGGCCTGCTCGAAGCCGTAGGCGATCGCGATCAGGGTCGGCTCGCTCCACTTCGTGCCGAAGAAACTCACGCCCACCGGCAGACCGTGCACGAAGCCGGCCGGCACCGTGATGTCCGGGTAGCCGGCTACCGCGGCCGGGCTCGAGCTCGATACGCCGACGTGGTCACCGTTGACGAGATCGGTGGTCCAGGCCGGGCCGGCGGTCGGTGCCAGCAGCGCGTCAAGGCGATCCTTCCGCAGCGCGGCGTCGATGCCCTCGGGGCCGGCGAGACGCTTTTCATCGGCCAGCGCCTTGAGGTATTCCGGATCGGTCAGCGGGCCGCGCTTCTCGGCTGCGATCATCAGGCTCTGGCCGAACCAGGGCATCTCCTCGGCGGCATGCGCCGTGTTGAAGGCGATCACGTCGGCGAGCGACTTCACCGGCACGCCGCGGCGCGTGGCGAGGTAGGCATCGAGGTCGTGCTTGAATTCGTACGAGAGCACGATGGTCTCGTCCTTGCCGTAGTCGTCGAGGTGCGGGATCACCACCGGATCGACGACCACGGCACCGGCCTTGCGCAGCGCGGCGATCGATCGATCGAGCACGCGCAGCACGCCGGGATCGTCACCGGCCAGCGCGCGCACCACGCCGATGCGCTTGCCCTTGAGTCCGTCGCTCTCGAGAAAGCGCGTGTAGTCGGCCTTGTGCGCATCGGCGTCGGCGCTGGCCGGATCAGCCGGGTCGCTGCCGGCCATCACCGTCAGCAGGCGCGCCGCGTCGGCGACGTCGCGTGCCATCGGCCCCGCGGTGTCCTGGCTGTGGCTGATCGGCACGATGCCGGTGCGCGGGATCAGGCCCAGCGTGGGCTTGATCGCGACGATGCCGTTGACCGAGCCCGGGCAGACCAGCGAGCCGTCGGTCTCGCTGCCGACCGCGACGGTGCTCAGGCCCGCGGATACGGCCACCGCCGAACCGGAACTGGAACCGCAGGGATTGCGACTCAGCACATAGGGGTTGCGCGTCTGGCCGCCGCGGCCGCTCCAGCCGCTGGTCGAGTGGTTGGAGCGGTAGTTGGCCCACTCGCTGAGGTTGGTCTTGCCGAGGATCACTGCGCCCGCGGCGCGCAGCCGGGCCACCAGGGTGGCGTCGGTCGCGGCCGGCGCGCCGACCAGCGCCAGCGAGCCGGCCGTGGTTTGCATGCGGTCGCCGGTGTCGATGTTGTCCTTGAGCAGCACCGGAATGCCGGCCAGCGGACCGAGTGGCCTGCCGGCGCGGCGCTCGGCGTCGATCCTGCGCGCGATCGCCATGGCATCGGGGTTGAGCTCGATCACCGCGCCGAGGTGCGCGCCGGCGCGGTCGATCGTGTCGATGCGATGGATGAACAGCGCCGTCAGCCGGGCCGAAGTCAGCGTGCCGGCCTGCATCTTCGCCTCGAGCGGAGCGATGCCGGCGTCGTACAGCGGCGTGGCGGCCGCGTGTTCGGCGGGCGCTGCGGCGGCCGGCGTCGGGGCAGCGGACAGGGCGCACAGCAGGGCGAGCGACAGCGGAACGAGCGTGCGGCGCATGGTGATCCCCCCTCATCGACAGCGCACGATGATGCCACCGCCGCGCGGCCGCGGGGCGAGCGTCAGCGGAAGGCGCGCACCGCCGCCGCCAGATCGCGCCAGGGCCGCTCGTCCCAGAATCGTCGCGCCTGGCCCGACGGCGAGGGCAGCACCCACAGTGCGGTCGGGCCCCAGCGGAAAGCTTGCGGTCCGTAAGCCGTCGCCAGCCCCAGTGCCGCCTGTGCCGCGTTCTTGCTGGTGAAGGCCAGCAGGCGCGGCGCGTGGCGCCGGATCTTGCGTCGCAGGGCGGCCGTGTCGAAGGCGTCCGCGGGCAATTCGCCGTCATTGCCGACGTGATGCTTGGCGAGGTCGGTCAGGCCGATGCCGAACTCGGGCAGGCGGCGGAACTCGCGCGGCGCCAGCGGCCCGGTGACCAGGCCGACGGCATGCACGGTGCGCCAGAAGAAATTGCCGGGATGGGCGTAATAGGCACCGGCGGCAGCCGAGGCGCGCCCGGCGGCGGTGCCGCAGAAGACCAGGTCGAGATCGGACCGCAGCACATCGGGAAGCACGTGGCGGCCGGCACGCGGAGTGACCATGCGCACCATGATCGCACGCCGGTTTCGATGCGCTGCACGGTGTCGAAAGCGACGCGGTGGAGTAGGGTGCGCGACTTCGGGATGCGCCCCGGCGTCCCGCTCGACGAGAGCTCCCCATGTCGCATCGATTCCGCCTTCTGCTGCCCGTTGCGTTGACGCTCGTGGCCTGTGCGTTGTCCGCAGCGGCCGCCGCGCCGCTGCCCGGTCGCCTGCTGCCGGCGCTGCACTGGCGCCTGCTCGGTCCGTTCCGCGGCGGCTGGGCGACGATGGCCGTGGGCATCCCCGCCCAGCCCGAGGTCTATTACATCGGCACCGCCGGAGGCGGCGTCTGGCGTACCGGAAACGCCGGGCGGACCTGGGTGCCGCTGACCGACCACATCGGCGCGGCCTCGATCGGCGCGATCGCGATCGCGCCGTCCGACCCGCAGGTGATCTACGCCGGCACCGGCCAGCCCGAGCCGCGTTACGACATCGCCGCCGGCGACGGCATGTATCGTTCCGCCGACGGAGGCCGCCACTGGCAGCACGCCGGCCTGGCCGGCACCCGCCACATCGGCGCGATCTGGGTCGATCCGCGACACCCCGATACCGTGGTCGTGGCGGCACTGGGTCACGTGTTCGGCCCTAGCGCGGAGCGCGGCCTCTATCGCAGCACGGACGGCGGCCGCCACTGGCAGCACGTGCTGTTCGTCGACGACCGCACCGGCGGGGTCGATCTCGCCGCCGATCCGAAGGATCCGCACACGCTCTATGCGTCGCTGTGGAGCATCCGCAACTATCCGTGGCTGAGCTACTTCAAGCCGATCGTCGGTGCCGGCAGCGGCCTGTTCGTCTCGCATGACGATGGCGTGCACTGGCAGCGTCTCAGCGGCGCGGGCTGGCCCGCGGCACCGCTGGGACGCATCGGTCTGGCGGTCACCGACACCGCGTCCGGCACGCGCATCTACGCCGCGATCGACGGCGGCGACAACGCCGCGGCGACCGGCCTGTGGCGCTCGGATGACGGCGGCGGCCACTGGCTGCGGGTCAACGCCGACGCGCCGGTGACCAACTGGTACGCCAGCCGGATGACCGTCGACCCGCGCGATCCGGACACGCTCTACACCACCGGGCAGTCGATCCGTGTCTCGCGCGATGCCGGCAGGACCTTCCACGTCGCCAAGGGCGCACCGGGCGGCGACGACTACCACTACCTGTGGATCAATCCGCTGCATCCCGAGGACCGCATCACCGGCAGTGACCAGGGTGCGGTGGTGACGATGGACGGCGGCCGGACCTGGTCGAGCTGGTACAACCAGCCGACCGGGCAGTTCTATCACCTCGCCGCCGACAACCGCTTCCCCTACTGGATCTACTCCGGCCAGCAGGACAGCGGCACCGTCGGCATCGCCAGCCGCAGCGACTACGGTTCGCTGACGTTCCGCGACTGGCATCCGGTCGGCGGTGACGAGCGCGACTATGACGTGCCGTATCCGGCCGATCCCGACATCGTGTTCGGCACCGGGCTGGGCGGTCGCGTCTCGCGCTGGAACGCGCGCACCGGCCAGGTCGAGAACGTTTCGCCGTGGCCGGTGATGAGCTACGGCAAGCGCCCGATCGGGGTGAAGTACCGCTACACCTGGATCACGCCGCTGGCGATCGGCCAGCAGGCGCCGTACCCGATCTATCTGGGCGCCCAGGTGCTGTTCCGCTCCGTCGATCAGGGTCGGCACTGGTCGGTGATCAGCCCCGACCTCACCGGCGCGGTCGCGGGCAGCAGGGATTGCGGGCACACGGTGGATCTGGCCCACGCCAAGGCCTGCGGCTACGGCGTGATCTACAGCATCGGGTTGGCGCCGTCTGCTCCGCAGACGATCTGGATCGGCACCGATGACGGCCTGGTGCAGGTCACGCACGACGGCGGCCGGCACTGGAGCAACGTCACGCCCCGGGGCGTGCCGCAGTGGGCGCGGATCGACAGCGTGGACGTGTCGGCAACCGACCCGGCTACGGCCTACATCGCGGTCGACAACCATCGCAACGACGACTTCCATCCGTACGCGTTTCGTACGCACGACGGCGGCAAGACCTGGCAGGCGATCGTCGGCGGCCTGCCGCGCGATCATTTCGTCGCCGTGGTGCGCGCCGATCCGGTCAAGCCGGGCCTGCTCTACGCGGGCACCGATGCCGGCGTGTTCGTCAGCTTCGACGACGGCGCTGCCTGGCAGCCGTTGCAGCTCGATCTGCCGACCGCCTGGGTGCGCGACTTGCTGGTGCACGGCAATGACCTGATCGCCGGCACCCAGGGTCGTGCGATCTGGGTGCTGGACGACGTCACGCCGTTGCGCGAGGTTTCGCCCGGCATCGCCGATCAGCCGCTGCACCTGTTCGCGCCGGCGGCCGCGGTACGCGTGCATGCCGACAACAACAAGGACACGCCGCTGCCGCCGGAAACGCCGGTCGGCCGGAACCCGCCCGCCGGTGCGCCGATCGACTACTGGCTGGGACCCGCGACGCGCGGTCCGGTGACGTTGACGATCCTCGATGCCGCCGGCCATGTCGTCCGGCGTTTCAGCAGCGCTGACACGCCACGCCCGTTCAACGCGGATCGCTACTTCGCAGCCGGCTGGATCAAGCCCGCGCCGGTGCCGGCGGCGACGCCGGGCATGCACCGGTTCGTCTGGGATCTGCGCGAGCCGCGACCGCTGGCGATCCGCTACGGCTACAGCATCGCCGCGGTCTGGGGCGAGAACA
Organism: Lysobacteraceae bacterium; assembly: GCA_028870665.1. Classification (GTDB taxonomy): domain Bacteria; phylum Pseudomonadota; class Gammaproteobacteria; order Xanthomonadales; family Rhodanobacteraceae; genus Metallibacterium. Next base: position 18,331 of record JAGWPB010000031.1, on the reverse strand, counting down.
CGCCGATGCTGCCGCGCGGGCCGCTCGTGCTGCCCGGACGCTACACGATCGAGCTGAGCTGCGACGGCCGCACGCGGCGCGTGCCGCTGACGGTGACCGAGGATCCGCGGGTGACGGCGACCGCCGCCGACCTCCTGCAACTGCTGGACTTCCAGCACGCCGTGCAGGCGAGTCTGGCCCAGGCCTATGTCGGCACCGGCCAGGTGCAGGCGGTTGCGGCGCAGCTGGCCGCGTTGCAGGCGCGCTCCACGATCGAGCCGCCGCTGCGCGGGTCGATCACCGCGCTGGCGGCGCAGCTGCAACCCGCCGGAGCGGATGCGTCCGGGAGCGCTGCCTTCGAACACGCCAGCGGCGAGCTGGCGGCGCTGGCGACCGACGCCGGTTACGCCGATGCTGCGCCGACCGCGGCGCAGCGGCAGGTGCTGGGCGCGGCCGCGGCCCGCGTCGAGGCGGCGCAGCGGCGTTGGCAGGCACTGCAGAACGGACCGCTGACGGCGCTCAACGCGCGTCTGGCGAAGGCCGGTCTGGCCGCGATTGGCGTGCCGGTGCCCGATCAGGTGCAGGTGCGGCCGGTACCGGAGGGCCAGGACCGGCCCTGATGGCGCAGCGCTCGCGGCGCCGGATCAGTCCGGCGCCCAGCGCGGCGCACCAGGATCGCGGCGCCAGCGCGCCTCGCCCTGCGGCGTGCCGTCGCGTCCGTAGTGGCGCTCGCGCAGGTCGCAGGCACCGTCGTCGCGTACCCGGACCAGGCTCGAGGCGCGGGTGCCGTACTGCGCGCCGCGGATGAAGATCGGGGCCAGCAGGCGTTCGCGCGCCAGGCCCACGCCGGTGTCCGGCAGGGCGGCGTCCGGCGGCTGCGTGCTGTCGGCCAGCAGATCGAGCAAGGCGTCGTCATCGTCGGCGGCGGCGAGCCGCGCCGCGGCACCCGCGCGCAGCCGTTCGGTCTTGGGCCAGCGCGCGTGCCACGGACCGTTGCTGATCACGTGCAACCCGGGCTCGAGCGCGAACGCGTGCCCGCTGACGCCGTCGACGCCGAACGCGTTGCCCATGGCATCGCCCAGCAGCAGGTTGAACGGCCCGTACGCGGCGTGCTCGCGGGCGGCCCGCGCGGCGAAATCGGCGGCGTCGGTATCACCCAGCAGGTAGTCGCGCACCAGCACGCCGCGCGAGCGCGGCGCCGGTTTCGCTTGCGGCCCGCGGCGGTTGGTGACCAGCGCGAAGCGTCCGTCGGCATGCAGGCCCAGCCAGGCGCCGCCGGCTTGCAGGTCGCGCCCGCCGACGATGCGCGGATCCTCCGGCCAGGGCGCGGCGGCGGCGCTCGGGCGGGCATGGAACTCGTCGCGATTGCCGAGCAGCAGCAACGGATGTCGCGGGTCGACGCGATGCGCGAGCAGCGCCAGGCACATGGTACTCAGCGCCCCGCAGCCGCGGCGAGCAGGCGATAGTGGGCGTGCAGCGCGGCGACCGCGCTTTCCAGTGCCTGTTCGCCGCCGCTGTTGTCGAGCACGTCGTCGGCCCGCTGCCGGCGCGCGGCATCGCTGGCCTGGGCATCAAGCAGGCGTTGCGCGTCGCCGGCGTCGATGCGATCGCGCTGCATCAGCCGCCTGCGGCGCAGCGCCTGCGGCGCGTCCACCAGCAGCACGCGATCGACCCAGGCATACGCAGGCCAGGTTTCCGCCAGCAGCGGGATGTCCAGCAGCGCGTACGACGCGCGGACCGCGTCGAGGCGGGCCTCGATCCATGCACGCACGCGCGGGTGCACGATCGCCTCCAGACGGCGGCGCTGCCCGACGTCGGCGAAGACGCGCTGGCGCATCCAGCGGCGGTCGAGGCTGCCGTCGGCGGCGATCGCTTCGGGTCCGAACGTCGCCGCGATCTCGGCCAGTGCCGGCTGCCCCGGCTGGACCACCGCGCGTGCTGCGGCGTCGGCGTCCAGCACCGGCACGCCGAGCGCCGCAAAGAGGCGCGCGACCGCGCTCTTGCCCGCCGCGACGCCGCCGGTCAGGGCGACCGTGTACGGGCGTGTGCGGGCGACGGGCATGGCTTCAGTGCACGAACAGGGTCAGGTAGGCGTGCAGCAGCGTGTCACCGGCGACGAACCAGATCCAGCCGGCGGCGGCGAGGTAGGGCCCGAAGGCGATCGGGATGCTGCGGTCGCGGCCGCGCAGGACCAGCATCGCGCTGCCGACCACGGCGCCGACCAGCGACGACAGCAGCACGATCGGCAGCAGCGCGCCGGCGCCCATCCAGGCACCCAGCGCCGCGAGCAGCTTGAAGTCGCCGTAGCCCATGCCTTCCTTGCCGGTTGCCAGCTTGAACAGCCAGTACACGCTCCACAGGCTGAGGTAGCCGAGCGCCGCGCCGAGGATGGACTGCGCCGCGCCGAGGAAGACGTGCCCCAGTGCCAACAGCAAACCCAGCCACAGCAGCGGCAGCGTGATCGAATCGGGCAGTAGCTGGGTGCGCAGATCGATGCCGGTCAGCGCCACCAGCGCCCAGGTCAGCGCCAGGCCGGCCAGGGTCTGGGTACCGGGACCGAAGCGCCAGGCGATTGCCGCGCTCAGCAGCGCGGTCGCCAGCTCGACCAGCGGGTACTGGATCGAGATCGGTGCACGGCAGTAGCGGCAGCGGCCGCGCAAGAGCAGCCAGGAAAGCAGCGGCATGTTGTCGCGGGCGGCCAGTACGTGCCGGCACTGCGGGCAGTGCGAGGGTTCGCGCACCAGGCCCGGGGGCGGGGCGGCGCGATCGTCCGCCGCAAGCTCCAGCATTTCGCGCGCTTCGCTGCGCCAGGTGTGCTCCAGCCGCGCCGGCAGGCGCAGGATGACGACGTTGAGGAAGCTGCCGACCAGCAGGCCGAGTACGCCGACGAACGCGATCAGCGCGGCAGGGGAGAGCTGGGTGATGAAGGACATCCGTCGGTACCCTCGTCGGCGACGCGGGCGGCGTGGCCCGTGACAGCAAGGCGCCCGCCGTCGCGCTCGGCGAGGGCGGGCGCGGGACGTGCGCGGCAGCGGATCAGAATGTGCCGGCCAGCTTGAAGATCGGCAGGTACAGGCCGACGACCATGCCGCCGACCATGATGCCGATCACGACCATGATCATCGGCTCGAGCAGGGTGCTCAAGGTGTCGACGGCGTTGTTGACCTCTTCCTCGTAGAACTCGGCAACCTTGAACAGCATCGCGTCGAGTGCGCCGGATTCCTCGCCGATCGCGGTCATCTGCACGACCATGTTGGGGAACAGGCCGGTCTGGCGCATCGCCAGCTGCATCTGATGGCCGACGGCGATGTCGTCGCGCATCTGCCGGATCGCCTTGGCGTAGACCACGCTGCCGGTGGCGCCGGCCACGGCGTCCATCGCCTCGACCAGCGGCACGCCGGCGCGGAAGGTGACACCCAGGGTGCGGGCGAAGCGCGCGATCGCCGACTGGCGCAGGATGTTGCCGATCACCGGCATCTTCAGCGACAGCCGGTCGACGGTGTGGGCGAAGCTCTCCGAGCGCTTGTAGGCACTGACAATGAACACGACGCTGCCGACGATGATGATCAGCAGCAGCCACCAGTACGACTGCATGAATTCCGACATGCTGACGATCATCTGGGTGAATGCCGGCAGGCTGGTGCCGGCATCCTTGAACACCCCCTGGAATACCGGCACCACGAAGATCAGCAGGATCACGCTGACCAGGATGGCAACCGCGAACACCATCGCCGGGTAGAACAGCGCCTTCTTGATCTTCGACTTGATCGCCTCCATGCGCTCCTTGTAGGTGGCGACGGTGTCGAGCACGGTGTCGAGCACGCCGGCGGATTCGCCGGCCTTGACCAGGTTGCGGAACAGTTCGTCGAACTGCACCGGAAAGAGAGCGAGCGCTTCGTGCAGGGTCGAGCCGCCCTCGATCGCCTGCTTGATGTCGACCAGCATGTTCTTCATGCGCACATTGCGCTGGCCGCTGGCGATGATGTCGAAGGACTGCACCATCGGCACGCCGGCCGCCATCATGGTCGCGAGCTGGCGGCTGAAGATGGCAATGTCACGCGGCTTGATGGTGCTGCCGGCAGAACCGAACAACGGCTTGGATTTCTCCTTGACCGTCTGCGGATTCATGCCCTGCTTGCGCAGTTCGGCCTTGACCAGGCTGGCGTTCTTGGCCTGCATTTCGCCATGCATCTTCTGGCCGCGCCGGTCCAGCGCGACCCAGTCGTAGGCGGTGAGCTTGCTGACCTCGGCGCGCGCGGCGCCGACGTCGCGCGGGTTCTTGGCGGTGGCGGCGGTGGCCATGAGTGCTCCCCTAGTCCTTGGTGACGCGGTTGATTTCGGCGAGGCTGGTGACGCCGTTGCGCACTTTCATCAGGGCCGACGCGCGCAGGTCGCGGATGCCGTCCTTGCGCGCCACCTCGGCGATCTTCAAAGCGCTGCCGCCCTCGAGGATGATGCGCTGGATGTCGTCGGTCATCGGCATCACCTGGTAGATGCCGACACGGCCCTTGTAACCCTCGGTGCAGCCCGAGCAGCCGACGGCGTCGTAGAGGGTGATCTTGCCGCTGCTGATGTCGGCGACCTCGGTGTCGCTGAAGCCCTCGGCCTTCAGCGCCGGCGGCGGCAGCAGCAGCGGCTTTTTGCAGTCGTGCAGCCGGCGTGCCAGGCGCTGCGCGATCACCAGCGTCACCGACGAGGTGATGTTGTAGGGCGCGATGCCCATGTTCATCAGGCGCGCGATGGTCTGCGAGGCGTCATTGGTGTGCAGGGTGGACAGCACCATGTGGCCGGTCTGTGCGGCCTTGATCGCGATCTCGGCGGTCTCGAGATCGCGGATCTCGCCGACCATGATCACGTCGGGATCCTGGCGCAGGAACGAGCGCAGCGCGGCGGCGAAGGTCATGCCGCGCTTTTCGTTCTGCTGCACCTGGTTGATGCCGGGAACGCGGATTTCGACCGGGTCCTCGACGGTGGAGATGTTGCGCCCATCGATGTTGAGGATGTTGAGCGCGGTATACAGCGACACCGTCTTGCCCGAGCCGGTGGGGCCGGTCACCAGCACCATGCCGTAGGGCTTCTCGATGGCGTCGAGGAAGAGCTTCTTCTGGTCCTCCTCGTAGCCCAATCTTTCAATGCCGAGCTTGGCGGCGCCGCCGTCGAGGATGCGCATCACCACCTTTTCGCCGGCCAGCACCGGCAGCGTGCTGACGCGGAAATCCATCGCCTTGGACTTCGAGATCGCGAGCTTCATGCGGCCGTCCTGGGGGATGCGGCGCTCGGCGATGTCGAGGCTGCTCATCACCTTCAGGCGCGAGGCGATGCGCGGCCCGAGCTTGACCGGCGGGCTGGATACCGTGCGCAGCACGCCATCGACGCGGTAGCGCACGCGATAGGCGGTCTCGTAGGGCTCGAAGTGGATGTCGGAGGCGCCGCGACGAATGGCATCCAGCAGGATCTTGTTGACGAACTTGACGATCGGCGCCTCGTCGGTCACCGATGCGTCGGGCGCGGCATCGGTATCGCCGTCGCCGGACTCCAGCTGCAGGTTCTCCAGGCCCTCGTCGTCATCGAGGCCGGTGATGCTGGTGCCCGCCTGCTGCATCGCGAACTCGATCGCGCGCTGCAGCTCGTGCTCCTCGACCAGGATCGGATCGACGTTGTGGTTGGAATGGAACTTGATCTCCTCCAGCGCGCGCGGGTTGGTGATGTCGGCGACGCCGACGAACAGGCGATTGCCGCGCTTGAACAGCGGCAGCGCGCTGTGCTTGCGCACCAGGTCCTCGCTGACCAGTTTCAGCGGCATCTGCACCGGGTCGATCGCCGACACGTCGAGCAGCGGCACGCCGAACTCGGCCGACAGCGCCAGTGCCACCACCCGGCCATCCACCAGGCCGCGCTCCGTCAGCAGAGTGTGCAGGGAGATCTTGTGCCGGGTGGCCTCGTCGACGGCGCTGCGCGCATCGGCCTCGGCCAGCACCTTGTCCATCACCAGGCGCCGCGCCAGGCCCGGCAGGCCTGCCAGCGGCGGCGGATTCATCTGAGTTGCCATAAGGAAGTGTGCCTAACCCCCGGATCCGATACCGAATCTACCGCAAAACCCGTGCCGATGGGCATTCCGGAGTCCAGCATGGCCAAGGCCGGCCCCGTGGACGGTGATGACGGTCACGCCGTGCAGCGATGCCCCGCGGTGCCAGGGGCCGTGACGGCCGGCCCGCCGCGGTCCGCGGTCGTCGTGGTGCGGGACCGCTCGGGGGCGTACCGGATGAGGGCTGTCGTCGCGGCAGCCGGAGTGCAGTGGCGGTGATGCGGGGTTCAGGCCTTGCGCCTGGCGGCCTCGCGGTCGAGATGGAAACGATGCAGCATGCGATGCACGAACGGTCCCAGCAGCACGCCGGCCAGGAAGATCACGACCAGCCCGCAGTACAGCGCATAAGTGCCGGCGAAGAGCTTGCCGGCCAGCGTTGCCGGCGATTCCAGCGGACCCATGCCCGACAGCAGCATCGCCGCGTTGACATAGGCATCGGCCCAGCCCAGATGCTCGAAGCCGTGATAGCCCGCCATGCCTGCCAGCAGGGAGAGCGCGATCACCGCGATCGCGGCCAGCAGGTTGCGTGCGACGCGGCGCAGAAACTGGCGGCGCGGCAGCAGCGGATCGGTGCGGTGCTCGTACATCAGAACAGCAGCGAGGTCATGCGGCGGCGTGTCCGTGCGACCAGCTCGGCATCGTCGATCACCTGGAACGAGGCCAGCAGGCGCTTTTTCGCCTGACCCTCGTTCCAGCCACGGGCGTCGGCCAGCAGGGCCAGCAGGTCATCCAGCGCACCCGCGCCGTCGCCGTCGACGAGCTTGTGCACGGCAAGCAGGTCACGCGCGGCGTAATCGTTGCGGTCGGCGGCGATGCGCGCGCGCAAGGTCGCCATGTCGGGTGCGCCATCGAGCGCGGCGGCAAGATCGATCCGGCTGCGCAGTACCGTGGCGCGGTCGTCGCTGGCGAGGTTGGCGGGCAGGGCGTCGAGCTCGGTCGCGGCGGCCGCGGCATTGCCGGCGCGCATGAAGGCCTGTGCCAGTTCGAGTCGAAGTTCGGCCTTGTCGGGCTCGACCTTCAGGGCCTGCTGCAGACGGGTGACGGCCTCGGCAGGCGTCTCCAGCGGCACCTCCGCGGCCGGCGCGTCTTCCGCGGCCGGCGCGCCGGGCTGGATGCCATGACGCGCGAGAAATTCGCGCACCCCGCGCTCGGGCAGCGCGCCCATGAAGCCGTCCACGGGCTGGCCGTCCTTGATCAGCATCACCGTCGGCAGACTGCGCACGCCGAACAGCTGCGCCAGGGCCATTTCCTTGTCGGTGTCCACCTTGACCAGGCGGAAGGCGCCGGCGAATTCGGCAGCGAGCTTTTCGAGGATCGGCCCGAGCTGCTTGCACGGGCCGCACCATCCGGCCCAGAAGTCCACCAGGACCGGCTGTTGCAGCGAGGTGTTGAGCACCTCGGCTTCGAAGTTGGCCTGGGTGGCGTCGATGACATGGGCGGTGGAGGCGGCAGGCATGGCAGGGTTCCGCGACAGGGCGATCGCCCATGATTGGGGCCGGCGCGGGCCGACGCAAGCGGCGGTCACGATGTCGTGACGCGGTGCCTGCGCGCGGCTGTCGCGGCAGGCGGTAGCATCGGTGCCGGCGTGATCAGGAATCTGCGGATGAACACACTGACAGAGCTGTTTCCCGTTGGCTGGGTGCACTATCTCGCGGGCGGCGTGCTGATCGGCGCCGGCATCGGCCTGGTGTTCGTCGGCACCGGCCTGGTCGGCGGCGCCAGCAGTTTCTTCAGTGCCACCCTGTCGTGGTTCGATCGCGCGCCGGGATTCCGGGCCGAGGGTCTCGCGGCTTCGCGCCGCTGGCGACTGGCTTATGCCATCGGCATGGTGCTGGGGGCGGCGCTGTGGTGGGTCGGACGCGGTGGCGCGGCCTGGCTGACGACGGTGCCGGCCTGGCAACTCGCGCTGGGCGGCGTGATCGGCGGCTTCGGCGCGCGCCTCGGCGGCGGCTGCACGTCGGGGCACGGCGTCTGCGGGCTGGGCAACCTGCAGTTGCCCTCGCTGGTGTCGGTGCTGGTGTTCCTGACCACCGCGGTGGTGACCGCGCATCTGCTGGCGGGAGTCCGCTGATGGCGGGCACGGGCACGGGCGCGGCGGTCGCGGCGGGGGTCGAACTGCGCGGACCAGGCTGGTTCTGCATCGTGCTCGGCGGCGGCCTGTTCGGCTTCGGCCTCGCGCTGAGCGGCATGGTGCGACCCGAAGTGGTGCTCGACTTCCTGATGTTGCGCGATCTCGGCCTGCTGCTGGTGCTGGGTGCCGCGGCGCTGACCGCGATGCTGGCGTTCCGGCTGGCTCCGCGACTGCTGCGACGGCCGCTGCTGGGCGGTTGGTTCCATGCGCACCCGGCGCAACTGGATCGGCGCAGCCTGCTTGGTGCGGCGCTGTTTGGCATCGGCTGGGGCATGAGCGGCGTGTGCCCGGCGCCGGCGATTGCCGGCCTGGGCGCGGGCGACTGGCGTCTGCTCTGGAGCGTGGCGGGAATGTTCCTCGGCGCCTGGATCCAGGGGCGCTGGTTCGCGCGCGCCAGGTGACCACGCGCTCAGCCGTGGCGCAGTTTCAGAACCAGGATGATGCCCGCCAGGATCAGGGTCAGGCTGTTGGAAAGGATGATCGGCCACGAGCCCAGCACCAGGCCGTAGCCCAGCCAGAACGCGATGCCCACGGTGAAGATCAGGTACATGCCCAGCGACAGCGCCCGGGTGTCGCGCGAGCGCAGGGTCTTGAGCGCCTGCGGCACGAATGCCGCCGTGGTCAGCGTGGCGGCGATGTAACCCAGCCAGTCGCCGGGCAGCGCGGTCGCGATCATCCGCCCGTGACGTGGCGGTCACGCTTGATCACGACCCCGTCTTTCATCACGAAGCCGACCTGCTGCAGCAGGCTGACGTCGGCCAGCGGATCGCCGGCGACGGCGATCACGTCGGCGCGATAGCCGGGGGCGATGCGGCCGAGTTCGTCCGGGTGCTGCAGCAGGGTCGCCGCGTTGACCGTGGCGGCCCGGATCGCCGCCAGCGCCGGGATGCCGGCCTCGACCATGTAGGCGAACTCTTTCGCATTGTCGCCATGCGGATAGACGCCGGCATCGGTGCCGAACGCGATCCGAACTCCGGCGCGGTACGCCTTGCCGGCGGTGGCCATGATCTTCGGCCCGATCGCCGCGGCCTTGGCCGCGACCTGCGGCGGGTAGTAGCCCGGCACCCGTGCCTTCGCGGCCACGAACTCGCCGGCGGTGATGGTCGGCACGTACCAGGTGCCGTGCTGTTTCATCAGCGCCATGTCGGCGCCATCCATGTAGGTGCCGTGCTCGATCGAGTCGACCCCGCCCAGTACCGCGCGGCGGATCGCCTCGGCGCCGTGCGCGTGCGCTGCCACGGTGTAGCCGTAATCGTGCGCGGCGGCGACCACGGCGGTGATCTCGTCCAGCGTCATCTGCGGGTTGTCGCCGCTGGCGCTCTCGTCGAGCACGCCGCCCGAGGGCATGATCTTGATCACGTCCACGCCCAGCTTGTAGTGCGCGCGCACGGCTTTCCAGGCATCGGCGGGACTGTCGATGATGCCGTGCATCGGGCCGGGATCACCGGCCAGGTCCAGGCGATAGCCGTCGGTCGGATCGGCGTGGCCGCCGGTGCTGCCGATCGGCTCGCCGGCGGTGTAGATGCGCGGTCCCTCGACCAGGCCGCTGTTGATCGCATTGCGCAGCGCGATCGATTCGTCGGCGATGTCGCCGAGGTTGCGGACCGTGGTGAACCCGGCCAGCAGGGTGCGCCGTGCATACACGGTGCCGCGGATCGCGTAGTCGGCGGGGTTGAGGCGGAACTGATCACCGTAGGTTGTCGGCCCGAACTGCATCGTCAGATGCACGTGGGCGTCGATCAGGCCCGGCAGGCAGGTGCTGCGGCCGAGATCGATCACGGTGGCATCGGGACGGGTGCTGCGGCCGGACTCCACCGCGACCACCCGGCCTTTCTCGATCACGATCGTGCTGGCGCCCAGGGTGCGGCCCGCGGCGGGGTCGAGCAGATGGCCGCAATGCAGGAGCGTCGTTGCGGGCGAACGCGCCGCGGCCGGTGCCGAATCGGCGGCGGCCGGCGCGAGCGGTGATACCAGCAGTGCCGCGGCAGCGGCGGCGATGTGCAAGCGCATGGCGAATTCCCCGGGTGGCAACCGCGCCAGCATAACCGCGCGCCGCCACCGGCTGCGCTTGGCGCTCGTGTTGCACTGCGATAGTCTGCAAGACCCTTGCCGCGCGCGATCCCGGACATGCAGGACCACTACGACCCACAGGCGGTGGAAGCCGCCGCCCAGGCCTACTGGGATCGCACCCGCGCTTTCGAGGTCCGCGAGATTCCCGGCAAGTCCAAGTTCTACTGCCTGTCGATGCTGCCGTATCCCTCCGGGGCCCTGCACATGGGGCACGTGCGCAACTACACCATCGGCGACGTGATCAGCCGCCACCAGCGCATGCTGGGCCGCAACGTGCTGCAGCCGATGGGCTGGGACGCGTTCGGCCTGCCCGCGGAGAACGCCGCGATCCGCAACCGGACGGCGCCGGCGGCATGGACCTACGCCAACATCGAACACATGCGCGGCCAGTTCAAGCGCATGGGCTTCGCCTACGACTGGTCGCGCGAGGTCACCACCTGCCGGCCCGAGTACTACGTGCACGAGCAGCGCCTGTTCACGCGACTGTTCAGGAAGGGCCTGGTCTATCGCAAGAACAGCGTCGTCAACTGGGATCCGGTGGATCAGACGGTGCTCGCCAACGAGCAGGTGATCGACGGCCGCGGCTGGCGCTCGGGCGCGCTGGTCGAGAAGCGCGAGATCCCGCAGTGGTTCCTGCGCATCACCGCCTACGCCGACCAGCTGCTCGCCGGGCTCGATGCGCTGCCGGGCTGGCCCGAAGCGGTCAAGACCATGCAGCGCAACTGGATCGGGCGCAGCGAGGGTCTCGAGATCCGCTTCGACATCGAGGGCGAGGCCGAGCCGGTCACCGTATTCACCACGCGCCCCGACACCCTGATGGGCGCGACCTGTCTGGCCATTGCCGCCGAGCATCCGCTGGCGGGCAAGGCCGCGCGCAACGACCCGGCGGTGGCCGCGTTCATCGCCAGCTGCCGCCAGGGCGGCGTATCCGAGGCCGAGCTGGAGACGCAGGAAAAGCGCGGCGTGTTCACTGGCCTGCACGCCATCCACCCGATCAGCGGCGAGCGCCTGCCGGTGTGGATCGCCAACTTCGTGCTGATGGGCTACGGCACCGGCGCGGTGATGGCGGTGCCCGGGCACGACCAGCGCGACTGGGAATTCGCCACCCGCTACGACCTGCTGATCCGGATGGTGGTGGTCAGCGCCGCGGTGCGCGATGCGATCGCCGGGCTGGGGCGCGACGCCGCGCGCAATGCCGACCCGATGAGCGCGGCACTGGGCGAGAGCGCCGCGCTGGAGGTGGTCGATGCACCCGGGGCGCTGGGTGTGCTGGAGGCGTTCGAGCGCCGGATCATCGAGGACGGCGCCTACACCGATTACGGCTATCTGGTGAACTCCGGCGCCTTCGACGGCATGAACTACCGCCAGGCCTTCGATGCCATCGCGGCGCGGCTGGAGGCGATCGGCAAGGGCGTGCGCAAGATCAACTACCGTCTGCGCGACTGGGGTGTCAGCCGCCAGCGCTATTGGGGCTGCCCGATTCCGATCATCTATTGCCCGGCCTGCGGAGCGCAGCCGGTGCCCGAGGACCAGCTGCCGGTGATCCTGCCCGAGGACGTCGCCGACGCGTTCGCCCGGGCCGGTGGCGTGCAGTCGCCGATCAAGGCCGATCCGGCCTGGCGCCGGACCACCTGCCCGCACTGCGGCGGCCCGGCCGAGCGCGAGACCGACACCTTCGACACCTTCATGGAATCGAGCTGGTACTACGCGCGCTACTGCTCGCCGGGCGCCGCGACCCAGGTCGATGCGCGCGCCGATTACTGGCTGCCGGTCGACCAGTACATCGGCGGCATCGAGCATGCGATCCTGCATCTGCTGTACTTCCGCTTCTATCACAAGCTGCTGCGCGACGAGGGACTGGTCGCCAGCGACGAACCGGCCACGCGTCTGCTCTGCCAGGGGATGGTGGTGGCGGAGACGTATTCGCGCGACGAAGCCGACGGTTCGAAGGTCTGGATCAATCCCGCCGACGTGGAAGTGCAGCGCGACGAGCGTGGGCGGGTGATCGGCGCGCTGCTGAAGGCCGACGGCCGGCCGGTGACCATCGGCGCCATCGAGAAGATGGCCAAGTCGAAGAACAACGGTGTCGATCCGCAGACCATGGTCGATCGCTACGGTGCCGACACCGTGCGCCTGTTCTCGATGTTCGCCGCGCCGCCGGACCAGTCGCTGGAGTGGAGCGAGGCCGGCGTCGAGGGCATGGCGCGCTTTCTCAAGCGCCTGTGGCGCGAGGCGCATGCACACGTGGCCGCCGGTCCCGCACCGGCCCTGGACCGTGCCGCGCTGACGCCGGCGCAGCGCGGCCTGCGTCGCCAGCTGCACGAGACGATCGCCAAGGTGTCCGACGACCTCGACCGCCGGCACGCCTTCAATACCGCGATCGCCGCGCTGATGGAGCTGCTCAATGCGCTCGGCCGCTTCGACGACGCCAGCGCCAACGGCCGCGCGCTGCGCCAGGAGGCCCTGGTCGCGCTGACCCTGCTGCTCAACCCGATCACGCCGCATACCAGCCATGCGCTGTGGCAGGCGCTGGGGCACGCCGAGACCCTGCTCGAGGACCAGCCGTGGCCGGTCGCCGAGGCCGATGCGCGGGTCCGCGATACGCTGACCCTGGCGGTGCAGGTCAACGGCCGGCTGCGCGGCACCATCGAGGTGTCCGCCGACGCCGCCCGCGAGACGATCGCGGCCGCCGCCCTGGCGGAGCCGGGCGTGCAGAAAGTGCTCGAAGGCCAGGTACCGAAGAAGCTGATCGTGGTCCCCGGCAAGATCGTCAACATCGTCGTCTGAGCCTACGATGGCATCGCGTGACCCCGTCCTCCGGAATCCGTCCATGCGCCTGCGCCGTTCCGCTCCGCTCCTGATCGCCACCCTGGCGTTGCTGCTGGCGGGCTGCGGATTCCACCTGCGCCGCAGTGCCGCGCTGCCCGCGGGCATGCAGACGCTGCATCTCGACATCGCCGGCGGCGGTTCGCTGCAGCGCCAGCTGACGCGCGCCTTGCAATTGTCCGGCGCCACGGTGGTCGAGCATGGCGGCAACGGCGTGGCCACGCTGCGCGCGCCGGTGGCGAAGTTCAGCACCAATGCCCTGACCTTGACCGGCTTCGCCCGCGTCAGCGAATACAGCGTGCGTTACCGCGTCGAGTTCGAGGTCGTGGGCGCCGCCGGCCAGGTGATCGCGCCGCTGCAGACGATCGAGATGGGTCACGAGTTCACCTTCGACTCGACCCAGGCGATCGGCATCGCCGGGGAGGTCGACGCGATCCAGCGCAGCCTGACCGGCGACATGGTGCAGGCGATCCTGCGCCGCCTCGACGCCCTCGCCAAGCATCCGCCGCCGCAGCCGGCGCCGGGCTGAGCATGCTCAGCGCGGCGCAGTGGCGGCGCGAGCTGGCGGCCGACGTGCTGCGGCCGGCGTATCTGCTGGCCGGCGACGAACTGCTGGTGCTGGAGGCCGCCGACGCGCTGCGCGCCCGCGCCCGCGCGCTGGGCTACGACGAGCGCGTGGTGCTGGACGTGGAGTCCGGTTTCGACTGGGACGATCTGGCGCGTGCCGGCGCCGGCCTGTCGCTGTTCGCGGTGCGCCGCCTGTTCGACCTGCGCCTGCCGACCGGCAAGCCGGGCAAGGAGGGCAGCGGGGCGATCGGCGCCTGGTGCGCTGCGCCGCCGCCGGACAGCGTGCTGCTGATCAGCTGCACCGCCTGGAGCAAGAGCCACGAGGCTGCATGGTCGCGCGCGGTCGAACAGGCCGGCGCCGCCGTGCATCTGGGCGCGCCGCGTCCGCACGAACTGGTCGCCTGGCTGGGCGAGCGCCTCGCCGCGCGCGGTCTCAGTGCCGCGCCGGAAGCGCTGGAACTGCTGGCGCAGCGCGTCGAAGGCAACCTGCTCGCCGCCGCGCAGGAGGTGGACAAGCTGGCCATCCTGCAGCCCGGCGGCCGGCTCGATCTCGAGACGCTCGAGCGACTGGTCGCCGACAGCGCGCGCTACGACGTGTTCGCGCTGACCGACGCCGCGCTGGGCGGCGATGCCGAGCGCGCGCTGCGCGTGCTCGCCGGCCTGCGCGCCGAGGGCGAGGACCTGATCCCGCTGCTCGGCTGGTGGGTCAGCCAGCTCCATATCGCCGCGCGCCTGGCTGCGGCGCCGAACTTCGAGGCCCAGGCCCGCGCCGAACATCTCTGGCAGGCGCGTGAGGCGCTGTTCCGGCGCGCCCTCAAGCGCAGTCCCAACCCGCGTTACTGGCAGCGCTGCCTGGTCTGGGCCGGTCGCATCGACCGCATGGCCAAGGGCCGCGAGAGCGGCGAACCCTGGCGCGAGTTCGAGCGTCTCGCCGTGGCCGTCGCCCTGCCGCGCCATGCCGCCGCGCTGGCGGCGCAGGGGTAGGGCGGGTCAGCGCGCGTCGGGTCGTGGTCTCAGCGGACATACGGGTAGATCTCGTCGGCGATCCAGTAACAGTCGAGCACGACCGCGAAGAGCGTGCCCGCGAGCCACAAGATCCACCTTCGACCTTTCCATGTGCTGCGGAAAGAGGAATGTCGTACGGCAATCTCCGCGAAGTAGGCAGAGCAGTAACAGGCATTGGCGATCATTGCGAGGGTGAGCAGTTCCAGCAGCGATCGCCCGCTGAGCGCCGCGCGGAAGTGAGGCCACGTCAGCGCGAGCCAGGCGGACAGGACCGCGGCTAGAACGAAGTTGTAGGCGATGCGGCGAGGTTCCCAATACCGCATGGCATCGAGAAATGCTTCTCTTCCTGGCGCGTCCGGCGATCTGCCCGCTGGCGGGGTATCCATGAGTGTCTCCTGCCGTACATGCGATGTTCGATGACATCAGATCCGGGATGCCGGGCTTTCCCGGGCCTTTCCCCGTGCCGACTCGCGGCGTACCGAGGACATTTTCCTGACGCCCCGTGCGCCATCCCGCTGCAACGGCTGCCTCGGCGCGCGTTACCATCGTGCGCCTTTCCGGAGTCCGCTGATGTCCGGGATCGACCAAAGACTGAGGGATCTCGGACTGGTGCTCCCGCTGCCTCTGCAGCTTCCACCGGGCGCGGTCCTGCCGTTTCCATGGATCAGGATCATCGGGACACGGGCGTTGATCTCGGGTCACGGGCCCACGAACGGAGATGGCTCGCTTGCCGGGCCGCTGGGCAAGGTCGGAAGCGACGTTTCGCTGGAGCAGGCCTACGTTGCGGCCCGACTCACGGGGCTGGCCATCCTTGGAAGTCTGAAGCGTGAACTGGGCAGTCTGGATCGGATCGCCGCCTGGTCGCGTGTCTTCGGAATGGTCAACTCGGCTCCGGGCTTCAACCGGCAACCCGCCGTCATCAACGGTTTCAGCGACCTCGTTCTCGAGGTCTTTGGCCCCGAGAAGGGTGCGCATGCCCGAAGCGCCGTCGGCATGGCAGAACTGCCATTCAACATTCCGGTGGAAGTGGAAGGTGAGGTTGAATTGCTTGCGCCATGACGCCCGATACCTGCTGCAGCCAGCGTCCGGAACCGGGATCCGCCGCTCGCATTCCGGAACCGCACGCCGGGTCCGGGTTCGCGAGGCAACGGTTGTCCTTCTGACTTGCGCATGCGCAACCGGCGACCGAAGCGCCGGGCCGGTCGCCATCGGGCACTGAATCGCGAAGGTCGGCCGGATATACGCAGGTCCCCTTGTACGATGCGAGCAGTCCGGCTTCGGCCGCGCCGTCCGGTTCGCCTGCCGACGGGGGAGCATGTCGCACTTTCCGGACGCTGGCGTCGGGTTCGCCGGTTTCACCGGCTTCGCAAAAAAACGAGGGGAGCAAAAGCAATGAAACAGATCATCGTGGTCATCCTGGCTTTGTTTGCGCTGTCGAATGTCCGGGCGGCCGACAACCAGGTTCGCATCGACGGCCACTCGCAGGACTCGACGGCCGCCGGCATCCAGGCCATGTACGCGGCTCATGACTATCGTGACAAGTGCCTCCTGGAAACGGCCATCCTGCGGATCCAGGTCGGGGATCAGGCGGCGCAGGCGGCCAGGACGGGCGACAAGCAGGCACAGGCCACGCCGTTGGGGCCGAAGATCAATGGCATGACTTATGACCAGATCCTGCAGCTTTCGCAAACGTATCCGGACAAGGTAAAGGGGTTGTGCCGGAACTGAAGCCAGGCCATCGGGATGGGCATGCCGAGCAGCCCGGGCCGCGCGCCGGGTCATTGATCCGTCCAGCGCGCATCCACACGGGCGCGGCGGCGGCCCTCGAGCCGGGCCCGAGCGATCGTCTGCACGGCGCATGGCGGGTCCGGCTCCCGGGCCTTGCGTCACGCCGATCCCTGGGCGGACTCGCGGCCCACCGCGGCCGGCTCCGCAGCGCGGCGGGCTGCCGGCCGCCGCACGGCTTGCTAAGGTGTCACGGCCATGCCTCCATCCACCGCCACTGCACTGCGTCCGCTGGCCATCCTCGGCGGCACCTTCGATCCGGTGCATCTGGGGCACCTGCGCGTGGCGTGGGAGGCCGCCGAGCAGCTCGATGCCGAGGTGCGCCTGCTGCCGGCGAACCGGCCGCCGCACCGACCGCCGCCGGTGGCCAGCGCCGCGCAGCGGGTGGCGATGCTGCGTGTCGCGCTGGCCGGGCAGGACCGGCTGGCGCTGGACCTGCACGAGATCGAGCGTGCCGGGCCGTCGTGGACGGTGGATAGCCTGATCGCGCTGCGCCAGGAGATCGGCCCGCTGCGGCCGCTGGTACTGCTGATCGGCGCCGATGCCTACGAGGGCCTGACGACTTGGCACCGCTGGCAGGCGCTGTTCGAGCTGGCCCACGTCGGCGTGCTGACGCGGCCCGGCCCCAGCGCGCCGCTGCCGCCGGAACTGGAGGTCGAAACCGCGCCGCGCCGCGCGCACGAACCGGCCGTGCTGCACAGTGCGCCGGCCGGGCGGGTGCTGGCGATCGCGGTGACTCCGCTGGCGATTTCGGCGACGCGGGTGCGTGCCCTGCTGGCCACCGGGCATACGCCGCGCTATCTGGTGCCGGATGCGCTGCTGGCCGATTCCGAACTGCTGGCTCCGTACCGATCCGGCCCGATCGGCTGACGACGGGTTGCGGGGCGCGCGAATCGACCGGCGGCGCGGCCCGAGCGCCGGCCTCGTGCCGAGGCTGGTGCGCCCGGAGTGCGGGCGTATACTGATTTCGCGCATTCCGCGCGCCCGGCTCCGAGGTGAGCATCGCTTGGCCACGACCGCTGCTGTTTCGACCGCACGCCGCAACAAGTCCGTCGTTCCGACCGCCGCTCGCATGCGCGCGCTCGTGCTCGCCGCCCTCGACGAACTCAAGGCCCGCGAGGTCAAGGAGATCGACGTGCGCGGCAAGACCTCGATCACCGACCTGCTGGTGATCGCCTCCGGCACCTCCACCCGTCACGTCAAGTCGATCGCCGACGAGGTCGCGCGCGTCGCCCGCCACGCCGGCGCGCCGCCGATCGGGATCGAAGGCGAGCGCGAAGCCGAGTGGGTGCTGGTGGATCTGGGTGACATCGTGGTGCACGTGATGCTGCCGCGCATCCGCGAGTTCTACGGCCTCGAGCGGCTGTGGACCCTGGGCCCGGACGCCGAGGCCGCGGCCGCGGGCTGAGCCATGCGCGCGTACCTGCTGGCGGTCGGCGAGCGGATGCCCGCCTGGGTGGCCGCCGGCTACGAGGACTATCGCAAGCGGCTGGCGCACGCTCTGCCGCTGGACCTGATCGAGATCCGCCCCGGCGCGCGCGGCAAGGGCCGCGATCCGGCGCGCGCGATCGCCGACGAGGGCGCGGCGCTGCTGGCCGCGCTGCCGCGCGATGCGCGGGTGATCGCGCTGGATGGCCACGGCGCGGCCTGGAGCAGCGAAACGCTGGCGCAGCAGCTGGCCGACTGGCGCATGCAGGGCCGCGACCTGGCATTGCTGATCGGCGGCGCCGACGGGCTGGCCGAAGCGGTGCTGGCGCGCGCCGAACTGCGCTGGTCGCTGGGTCCGCTGACACTGCCGCACATGCTGGTGCGGGTGCTGGTCGCCGAGCAGCTTTACCGCGCGGCCAGCCTGCTGGCGGGGCATCCCTACCACCGTGGCTGAT
>JAGWPB010000093.1 GCA_028870665.1 Lysobacteraceae bacterium | reverse complement strand
CGTGCAGATCGACCTCGTGCGCTCGATCCCGGGGCTCGAGCACGCGCACGTCACGCGCCCCGGTTACGCCATCGAATATGACTACTTCGATCCGCGCGGGCTGCGGCTGTCGCTGGAAACCCGGGCCATCACCGGCCTGTACTTCGCCGGTCAGATCAACGGCACCACCGGCTACGAGGAAGCCGCGGCGCAGGGTCTGATCGCCGGTCTCAACGCCGCCCGCGCCAGCAGGGAACTCGAGCCGTGGACACCACGCCGCGACGAGGCCTACATCGGCGTGCTGATCGACGATCTGGTCACCCACGGCACCCGCGAGCCCTACCGCATGTTCACTTCGCGTGCCGAGTACCGCTTGCACCTGCGCGAGGACAACGCGGATCTGCGTCTGAGCGAGACCGGTCACGGCCTCGGCATTGTGCCGCAGGCACGCTACGACGCGCTGTGCCGCAAGCGCACGGCGGTCGAGCGCGAAACCGGACGGCTGCGTTCGCTGCGGGCCGCGCCGGGCAACGCACTGGGCCGGGCCCTGGCCGACACGCTGGCGTTGCAGCTCGGCCATGAGACCACGGCCCTGGATCTGCTGCGCCGACCCGAACTCGACTATGCCGCGTTGATGCGCGTGCCGGCACTGGGACCGGGTGTGGACGATCCGCAGGTCGCCGCGCAGATCGAGGTGCAGGCCCGGTACGCCGGTTACCTCACGCGCCAGCACGACGAGATCGCGCGCCAGCGCCGCCAGGAAGACACCGTGATCCCCGCCGACTTCGATTTCGACGGCGTGCGCGGACTGTCGTCCGAGGTGCTGGCCAAGCTCAAGGCCGTGCGCCCGATCAGCGTCGGTCAGGCCGTCCGCATCAGCGGCGTGACGCCGGCGGCGATCAGCCTGCTGCTGGTGCATCTGAAACGTCGCCGCGCGGCCTGACGGCGCGACGCCGCGGGAATCGAACTCCGCTACTTCTGGCTGCCGCCCTCGCTGGCGCCGCTGCCGCCATTGCCGCCGCCGCTGCGCACCTGGGCCACGGCGTCGGGCTGGATCTGTCCGCCCGGATTGCCCCAGCTGTTGAGGACGTAGGTGAGGATGTCGGCCACATCCGCGTTGGAAAGGCTGGCACCCACGTCCGGCATCGAGCCGTCATAGGTCACGCCGTTGACCGTGATCTGTCCGCTGTGGCCATGCAGCACAAAGTGCACCGCGCGCTGCGGATCGGCCGCCAGGAAATCCGACTTGGCGAGATTGGGGAACACGCCGGGCATGCCCTCGCCGTGCGCCTGATGACAGGCCGAGCAGTTGTTCTCGAACAGGCTGTGTCCCTTGGCCAGCGTGGCCGCATCAGGCGCGCCCGCGGCCATCGCCGTGGTGGCCGCAAGACTCAGCATGCCGGCAAACAGAAGATTCAGGCGCAGTTTCATGAGGGACTCCGATCGGGCGATGACGCAACGACGCTGGCGGGCGACGACGCGCGCGGTGGTTGGATGGCTGCACGATGCGGCGGTCGCGCCACGACGGACTTGATCCAGATCAATCGCGCGCCGCGAACCGGTCCTGCTGCGACAGTGCGCCGCAATCAGCGACCGCTGCCGCGACGCACGCCGGCGACTTCGCCGCCGGTGACCACTGGGCCGTGGTTGCCCCAGCTGTTGAGCACATAGGTCAGAATGTCGGCGATGTCCTGGTCGGTCAGGCCGGTGCCGATCGGCGGCATCGAACCGTCATAGGGCCTGCCGTTGACGATCACGCGGCCGGTATGCCCGTTGACGACGAAGTCGATCGCGCAGGTCGGACACGCCTGCAGGAAATCGGATTTCGCCAGATTGGGGAACGCCCCGGGCAACCCGGCGCCATCGCGCTGATGGCAGGCCGAGCAGTTGTCGTTGAACAGGCCGTGACCATTGCGCATGCGCAGCGCGTCGGCTGCGCGCGTCGGGGCGGACGCGGACGCGGCGGCGACCGCCATCAGCACGGCGGCGAGAACGACTTGCAGACTGCGACCCATGACGACCTCGTTGCGTGCGCCGGTCGGCGACAGCCGTGCATTAGGCCAAGCGAGGGCAGTGGCTGACGATGCGGCAGGTCGTCGCAAGACGCACGCGCGCGTCGCACTGGGCCGTCGGATCAGGGCCAGTCGAAGGCGACGTGGACGTTGTTGAAGGCGGGATCATCCGGACGTCCGCCGGGCGTGGCGATCAATTCGATCTCGCCGGCCTGCACCGTCTGGCCGGCATGCAGGCGTCCGCCCAGTGCCTGCCATTCGGCCAGCCGCTGCAGCAGCTCGCCGGCGGCGTCCCGTGCGGTGGCGGGAACCCGGCGCACACTGAGGTCGGGCCGCGCGAACTTGCGCAGGCCGCGCGTGTGCACATGCAATCGCCCGGGCGCCTGCGGGTCGGCGTCGCACAGCATCAGCACGTGGTCGCGCACGTCGAATTCCGGCCTGGCGAAGAAGCGCGCGTGCCACGCATCCGCATCGAACGCCGCAAGCAGCTGCGGGTCGACCGTCGCGACGCCGCCGCAGGCCATCAGCGCGCTGACCAGACCGATGCCGTCGCGCAACGCATCGAGGTCAGGCGCATCGGCCAGCTCGGCACGGATCACGAAGGCGTCCGGCGCCGCAGCGGCGCGCGCCAGCAGCGCCGCATCATCCGCGCGCAGCAGCTCGCCCAGGGCGCCGGCGAGCGGATAGCCGGGCCATTGCGCCAGCTCGCGCCGCCCGTAACGGCCGATCTCGCCGGCGGCCGGCAACCCGCGCGTGCGCCAGGCGGCGCCGTCGATCGACAGCGGATGCGGGAACTCGCCGAACACGAACCACAGCTGCAGCGAACGACCGTCGCCCGCCTGCCAGTACGGACGCGGCCAGGTCGCACTCACGGATCCAGCGCGCCCAGTGCCAGCTGCGGCTGGTCGAGTTCGATGCGGCCCTCGCCGGCCATGATCTTCTTGAACTCGGCGCGGCTGACCGAGACATAGCGCTCGTTGCCGCCGATCTCGACCTGCGGGCCGGCAGTCACCGCGCGGCCCTGGCCGTCGACGCGCACCACCATCGTCGCCTTCTTGCCGCTGTGGCAGATGGTCTTGATCTCGGTCAGCTCGTCGGCCCAGGCCAGCAGGTACTGGCTGCCCTCGAACAGCTCGCCGCGAAAATCGGTACGCAGCCCGTAGGCCAGCACCGGAACGTGCAGGCGATCGACCACCTCGGTCAGCTGCCAGACCTGCGCCTTGCCGAGAAACTGCGCTTCGTCGACCAGCAGGCAGTGCAGCGCACCGTGCGCGGCGATGTCGGCACGCACGGCGTCGAGCAGATCGTCGCTGCTGCCGAAACGCTGCGCATCGGCCTTCAGCCCGATGCGCGAGGCCACCACCCCGGCGCCGTGGCGGACGTTCAGCGCGGGCGTCAGGATCAGTGTGCGCATGCCGCGCTCGCGGTAGTTGTGCGCGCTCTGCAGCAGACTGGTGGTCTTGCCCGCGTTCATCGCGGAGTAATAGAAGTAGAGCTTGGCCATGCGGGAGCCGGAAGAGGGAAGAGGGAAGAGGGAAGAGGGAAGAGGGAAGAGGGAAGTATGCGGCGCTGGCGCGCGTGGTGATTGTAGGATGACCGCGTGATGCGAATCTCGCAGATCGCGGGCCGCCGGCGTGAAAGATCCTTCGCTTTGCCCTGGATGACAGCACGCTTTCCTGCTCCCTGCTCCCCACTCCCTGCCCCGCTTCCCTCTCCCCACCCCCCACTCCCGATCTCCCATGCTCAATCCGCAACAACGCGCCGCGGTGGACTATTGCGACGGCCCGCTGCTGGTGCTGGCCGGCGCCGGCTCCGGCAAGACGCGCGTGATCAGCGAGAAGATCGCGCACCTGATCGCGCGCCAGGGCCTCGCGCCGGCGAAGATCGCCGCGATCACGTTCACCAACAAGGCCGCGCGCGAGATGCGCGAGCGCGTGACGCCGCTGCTGCGCGGCCATGACGCCGAGGCGCTGACGGTCTGTACTTTTCACGCGCTGGGGCTGAAGCTGCTGCAGATCGAGCACGCACGTGCCGGGCTCAAGCGCGGCTTCTCGGTACTCGACGCCGACGACAGCGCCAAGCTGTTCAAGGAGCTGGCGCCGGCCGGCATCAAGTCCGATCGCCTCGATGCGCTGCGCATGCTGGTCGGCCGCGCCAAGAACGACGCCCTGACGCCGGAAGCCGCACTGGCCGCGGCGCGCAGTCCCGGCGAACTCGAGGCCGCGCAGCTCTATGCCCGCTACCAGCAGCGCCTCGGCGCCTTCAACGCGGTCGATTTCGACGACCTGATCCGGCTGCCGCTGACGCTGCTGGAAGCCGACGCCGAGGCCTGCGCCGGCTGGCGCGAGCGCCTGCGCTACCTGCTGGTGGACGAGTACCAGGACACCAACGCCGCGCAGTACCGTCTGCTCAAGGCGCTGGCCGGCCCGCGCGGCGCCTTCACCTGCGTCGGCGATGACGACCAGTCGATCTACGGCTGGCGCGGTGCCGATCCCGGCCACATCGACCAGCTCGGCCGCGACTGGCCGGCGTTACGGGTGATCACGCTCGAGCAGAACTACCGCTGCGGACGGCGCATCCTGCGTGCCGCCAACGCGGTGATCGCGCACAACCCGCACGCGCACGTCAAGCGGCTGTGGAGCGAGCATGCCGAAGGCCCGCCGATCCGCGTGTTCGAGTGCCGCGACAGCGAGCACGAGGCCGAGCGCGTCGCCGGCGCCATCGCGCATCTGGCCGGCCGTCACCAGGCGCGCTGGCACGAGTTCGCCGTGCTCTACCGCGGCAACCACCAGGCGCGCGCGCTGGAAAAGGCGCTGCGCGTGACTGCCGTGCCCTACCACCTGACCGGCGGCCTGAGTTTTCTCGACCGCGGCGAGGTCAAGGACACGCTGGCCTATCTGCGCCTGATCGCCAACCCCGCCGACGACGCCGCCTTCCTGCGCGTGGTCAACGTGCCGCGGCGCGAGATCGGCGCCACCACGCTGGAGCGCCTGGCCGCACTGGCGCAGGCGCGCGGCCTGGCGCTGCTGGCCGCCGCCCACAGCGATGCGCTCCTGCAGCAACTGCCGGCGCGCGCGGCCGCGGCCCTGGCCGGCTTCGCCGGGCTGATCACGGCGCTGGCC
This sequence comes from Lysobacteraceae bacterium, assembly GCA_028870665.1. Lineage (GTDB taxonomy): Bacteria > Pseudomonadota > Gammaproteobacteria > Xanthomonadales > Rhodanobacteraceae > Metallibacterium. The sequence continues at coordinate 1,668 of JAGWPB010000093.1, read as the reverse complement.
GATGCCGCCGCACGCCTGCCCGCGGCCGAGCTGGTCGCCGAGGTGCTGTCGCGCACGCGCTACGTCGAGCACCTCGCCGCCGAGACCCGCGACGCCGCGCTGCGCCAGCGCCGACTCGACAATCTCGCCGAGCTGTCCGGCTGGTTCCGGGCGATGCAGAAGGGCGGCGCGCGCGCCGGCGATCTCGCCGCGCAGCTGGCGCTGCTGGCGCACGCCGATCGCGACGACCCCGGCAATGCCGTCCGGCTGATGACCCTGCACGCAGCCAAGGGCCTGGAGTTCCGCTTCGTGTTCCTGGCCGGGCTGGAGGACGGCACCCTGCCGCACGAGGGCGCGCTCGACGAAGGCCGGCTGGAGGAGGAGCGGCGCCTGTTCTATGTCGGCATCACCCGCGCCAAGGCGCTGCTGACATTGAGCTTCAGCCTGCGCGCGCGTCGCTACGGCGAGACGGTGTCGCACCGGCCCAGCCGTTTCCTCGCCGAGCTGCCGCAAGACGACCTGCACTGGGACGGCCGCGACCCCGCGGCCGACGCCGCCGCGCGCCGCGAAGCCGCCGGCAGTCACCTCGCCGCCCTGCGCCAGCTGCTGGCGGATTAGCCGGGGCTGCCCGCCGGGCTGCATTAGACTGTGCCGCCGCGGCAGGCTCGCTTGCCGCCGTACGGCGGCGGCGAACGGATCGCGCCCGGATCGCACTTGCCTCGCCGGGGCGGCGCCCCCTACCCTGCCTGTTCACTGTCGCGGAATCCGCCCATGCCGAAAGCCCTGCCCCGCCTGCTCGCGCTCGCGCTGCTGCCGGCATTGCTGCTGGCCTGCTCGCATGGCAGCGGTCCGGTCGAGTCCGGCGGCGCCTCGCCCGGCGCGGCGGTGCTGGAGTCGGTCCGGCTGCTGCGCGACGGCAATTTCGACGGCCTCTGGCGCCACGCGCTGCCGCCGGCCGACTACGCCGCCTACCGCGCCAGTTGGGGTGCAAACCGCGATCGCTCGCCGATCACCCCGGAAAACCGCCAGCAGTTCGCCGCCACCATGACCATGCTGACCGCGCCGGATGCCCAGCAACAGCTGTGGCGCAGGCTGCAGCCGCAACTGGCCCTGTACGAGCGCAAATACAAGAGCCAGATGCCGACCCTGATCGGCATGCTCGAAACCATTGTCGGCACTGCCATCGACCGCTCGACCACGCTCAGCGACGCCGAGCGGCAGCAGGCCCACGGCGCGTTGCTGGCCGTCGGCAGCTGGGCGCAGGGCGTGGACTGGGGCGACCCGACCAAGGCGAAGACGGCGCTCGGCATCCTCAGCGATACCGCGCGCCGGCTGAATCTGCATACGCTCGATCAGGTCGATGCGCTCGACTACGCCCAGGCCAATGCCGACTACGGGCTGCTCTGGGGCGGCCTCAAGCGCCTGCTGGCGGTGTACGGCCTGTCGCTGAACGACGTGCTCGACTCGGCCGAGGTGAAGGTGCTGTCCAACGACGGCCACGTCGCCGTCGTGCGGCTGAGCTTCGACCTGCTCGGCAAGCCGATCAGCAGCAACTCCACCCTGATCCTGCAGGACGGCCGCTGGTACGACCGCGACACCCTGCTCGACTGGCGCCAGCGCGCCGCCGCGCTGGCGGCCCGCCCGGCGGCGGCCGGCGCAACCACCGCGCCGCCTGCCATCGCCGCGCCC